>DASUXB010000088.1:0-2714 GCA_036378195.1 Nitrososphaera sp. | reverse complement strand
CCTGCCGAACTTGTTTATCAGTTCGGTGATGAAATCCTTGTTCTCGTTCCAGAACTCCTCGGTGAACCTGATGGCCATCTCGACATCCTCGTTCTGGAGGCCAAACGCGTTCAGCACGCTTATGGAAAGCTCAAAGCGCTTTCTGAATTCCTCCTTTGCCTGCGCAAGGTCCTTGCAGAACGCGTGGCAGTCAGGCATTGTAAATGCGCGCAGCCGGCGCAGGCCCACAAGCTCACCGGACTTTTCCCGCCTGAAAGAGTAGCGCGTCAGTTCATAGAGCTTGAAGGGCATATGCTTGTACGACACGTTCATGTCTTTTGCTATCAAAAACTGCCCAAAGCACGCGGCAAACCTGAGGAACAGCTGCTTGTTGTCTGACTGGATGTTGTACTGCCGCGCCGGAAAGCGGTTAAAGTAGCTCTCCATCGACGGGTGCTTTGTGTCGTACATTATCGGAGTCTCGACTTCGATGCCCCCGTACTCCATCACCCGGCGGGTCACGTACTGCTCGATGAGCGACTTCATCAGCCTACCCTTTGGGTAAAAGCGCATGTTGCCGGCGTCAGATGCCGGCTCATAGTCGGCTATCGCCATCTTTTTCATCAGTCGCACGTGCTCGGGCTGCTGGTTCACCGCGCGGTTCTTTGAAATTTCATAGTTGGCAAGCGTCTGGAGGTTTGAATCCTGCTTTTTGAACTTGTATTCGCTTACAGGGGTAAGTATGCCTCCCGGCTGCAGCACATACCAGAACGATTTCAATTTCTCCTCGTTCTTTAATGCCGTCGACTCTTTTCCCTCGTCGTGCTCGTGTTCATGTTCGTGCAGATGAATTTCCTCTGCGCCTGCCTGCTTGGAAATGGCCTTGGCGTTTTCCGCCAGCGGGTGACCCTTGACCTTGATGTTGAACGACTTGGTCCAGCCAAATGGCGACCTGTGCACTTCGCCTATTGACAATTCTTCTTTGGCAAAGCTTTCGACTGCCTTTACAATGCCTGCCGCTACGTCGGGCGCGGCAAGGTCAGAGCTTAGATGCGCGTATGGGTAGACTAGGAGCCTTGACGCCTTGACCGTGTCCATGTACTTCTTTATCTCGCCTGCCGCTGCTTTTGCAACGCTTTCGTCGTCGCCGGTCTCTACTGCAATGAAAGCAACGATGAGGTCCTCCAGCCTCACCTTGGCCTTTGAAGGTATTTCCTCGGCGCTTTTGATCTCTTTCTCAATGGGCTCGTACTCGATAAAATCAGAATGCAGTTGCAGCAGGCGCATATCTCTTGATCACGAATCTATGCTAATTTATTGTTTATAGTGTGTATACTAGCCCCATCTGGCCCTCTCGTTTTCTCTGTCTTCCTTCGTGGCCTTTTTCCATTCCTTGTAGTGCTCGTGGCAAAGGTAGACGTGCTTGGAACTGTTTAGGCCCATGTCCGGGGCCATTGCGGCCTTGCTTCCGCTTATCGAACGTTCCGCCTTGTTTTCGCAGCCGCTCATGCTGCAAGAGACTCCCTTATCGACTCGGCCCATAATAACTACTATCCAAAAGTCACCACGTGAATATAAAAAGCTGACTGGAATGCTTATGGACGGCCGATGTGAAGCTAGTCTATGACGATGTACGGCCCCCTGTGCGAAAAGTGCCTCCACCCTCTGGAACGCCACGGCTACGTTCTCACTAGGGTAGACGGCAAGGAGGTAAGGCGCTGCGAGATAGGGGTATGCACGTGTGTCATAATGACAAAAAAATAAAGCAAAGGCGTTGTTTAGCTACTGCTGGTTATCAGCAGCATAAAAACTAGCAGAAAAGAATAGTGTGAGGCTCTCGTATCATAGTGCGTGTGTGCCTCGCATCAAGGGCCGGCGCGTGCATACTGTCCAAGATCGCTTACAGGGGCGTCCAAGCGCACTTCTGCACCGTCAAATCCTCGCACTCTTTCTTTTGGAATCAAGAACTGGGATCTGGACCCCTGTGTCTCGACGTGTATCGCGTCTCCAAGGACTCCCACGACGTTGCCTACTGGCTCTCCGTCGGCGGCGCGGACATTCTTGTGCACAATACTGTTCCAGTCAAGCACCGGAGATTCCCTTGCAGGATCAACCGTCCTCCTTGACTTTATCACGTGGACTTTGGTTTCAATGTCTGGAGGAACGTGGGCAACCCTGTACTGAGCATACTCTTCGTACGCAGGCGGGGCTTCTCTGCTAAATCTTTGCATTTGCTCTTTCGTGACGCCAAAGTAGACGGTATGTCCATCGTATCCTTCGGCCAAGTACTTTGGTATATAGAACCTTTCTTTGCTCACCCTACCCTTTTGCGTCACAATGAAGTTCCTGCCCAGTTCTTGAACTTCGCCCAGATCAACATCACCCTGCGTTGATCTAGCCTCCTTTCCTTTCAGTTCGTCCCAATCTACGTACCTAGTTACGTCATCACCCGTCATACGGTAGCTTCGCAGTTATTACTTTAATGAGGTACGCTCCTCTTTTCTCATATCCCAAGGTACCGTCCGTGTCTGCACCGCGTCAATTTGCCTTCTTTTTCTTGTCGTCCTTTACCATTTCAAAGGCAAGCACAGCAACAAGTGCGCCGATGATTGGTGCTAACCAGTAGATCCATTGGTCTGAAAAGTTTCCGGCTACCAGAGCGGGGCCAAACGACCTTGCAGGGTTCATAGACGCCCCGGAAACAGGCATACCGATTATGCCAAGCGCAATTATGG
>DASUXB010000087.1:0-4604 GCA_036378195.1 Nitrososphaera sp. | reverse complement strand
GCGCCTCTGCAAGAGCTTTTGCATTCTTTATCACTTGTTTTGCATATTGCTTGCCAAACTGCAGCGATTCTGCCAGCGCAATGGCCTTGCCTGCGACATGGTGCAGGTGGTGGCTCGACGTGTTGCCCGGGAATATCCCCTTCTTTATCGCCTCTGCGTGCTTTTCATATGATACAATGATGCCACCTTGCGGCCCCCACAGCGTCTTGTGCGAGCTCATCGTCATCGAGTCGGCGCCTTCCTGCAGCGGGTCTTGGAACTCGCCCCCTGCAATCAATCCCGCCACGTGCGCGCCGTCATAGTTGATGTACATGCCGTGGTCGTGCATGAAACCGGCAAGCTCTTTTACCGGGTGCGGAAACAGGAACAATGAACCGCCGAACATGCCCATCCTCGGCGCCCTGCCGTCGCGGGCCATTTCCTCTATCTTTTTCTTTGTGGCGTCGACGTCGATTGTCATCTCTTCCTTTGAAAACGGATAGTGCTCGATGTTGAGGCCGTGCACGAGGCCGGCGGTCCCGGCATGCTCCTTCTTGCCGTGGGAAATGTGCCCTCCTGACGGAATGGACGCTGCCATCATCCAGTCGCCCGGGCTTGAAAACGCGGCATAAATTGCAAGGTTTGCGACGACGCCCGAAGTCGCGCGGCAGTCGGCAAACTCGGCCCTGAACACCTTTCTCGCAAGTTCGTTGCAGATAACCTCTACCTGGTCGATGTACACACACCCTGCATAAACGCGCTCGCCGGGCCAGCCTTCAGCATAGCGGTTGCCAAAGTCGGATATTACAGCCTCCCTCACGGCGGGGCTTGGGATGTTCTCGCTTGCGATAAGCGGGATTGACCTGTTGAACCACTTGTGATGCTCGCGCATCAGACTAAGGACTTCGCTGTAGGCTTTACGCGCACTCATAGTTGGCTTTTTGTGGGCCGGAATGTCCTTAATAGTATATCGCTTCTTTGGCCGCGAACGCCCTGACCACCTCTGTCCACGCGGCGCCAATGTTTGCTCGGTTGTAGCCCCCGCCGCCGACAGCGATTATTCTGCCGTTGCAGTGCTTGTGCGCCAAGTCGTGCAGCACTTGCGCCGCGTGGCCGTGCGCGCGTGCGCTGTAGCGCAGGTCAGTTATCGGGTCGCCGGCAAGGCTGTCTGCGCCGCAGTTTAGGAATATCAACTCTGGCCTGCACGAGTCGACAAACTCTTCCACTTTTGCAAACGCCTTGAAAAACTCGCTGTCGCCGGAGCCGGGTTCAAGCGGTATGTTCAATTTCGTTCGTGTTGCCTCGCCTTTCCCTGTCTCGCTGGCAGAACCGGTGCCCGGATAGATGCCGTGCTCGTGCACGTCTGCAAAGAACAGCAGCGGATCACTTTCAAACTCGTAGAAAATGCCGTCGCCGTGATGCGCGTCAATGTCGACGTACGCTATCCTCTTTATCCCGTACTTTTTGCGTGCCTGGATTATCGCGACTCCGACGTCGTTAAAGACGCAAAAGCCGCCGGCAGAGTCACGTCTCGCGTGGTGCAGGCCGGCTATCGGCACGAACGCGTGCTCTATCTTCCTTCCTACCCTGTCCCTTCCCTGCATTACCATGTCAAGTGCCGCAAGCGCCGACCCGACGACGTACAGCGTTGTTTCAAAGATTCCGCGAAAAGACGGAGTGTCGCCCCTGTCAAGGGGGATGCTCCTGCATTGTTTCGATGCCATTTTTACCAATTCAACATAGTCGCGCTCGTGAAACAAAAGCACGGCTTCCTCTGTCGTCGTTTCCGGCTGCTCGACAACAATGTTTGCAATATTCTCATTTTGCAGTTTCGACCAGAACGCGTAGATGCGGTCTGTACCCCACGGATGCGACCCGCCAAACCCGTAGCGGGCCAGCTCATCGCCGAAAAACACGGCAGTGTTGCACATGCCACAGATGGTTTGCGGCTATGGCAAATCAATCTTTTTATCCCCTGTTCGCTGCACAGCTGATAGTACATGTTCACCGGCATCGTGGAGGGCCTTGCAGAGGTAAGGTCTGTTGCACGGGCGACAAAGGGCGCCGACACTGCCATCAGCATCAAACTTGGCAGGATGGCAAAAGGCCTCAAGGTGGGCGACAGCGTTTGCATAAACGGCGCCTGCCTCACGGTGACGAAGCTGCAACAAGGCGAGGCGCTGTTTGAAATGGTCGCCGAGACTGTGCGCCGCACGTCGCTTGGCGGGATAAAGCCGGGCGACAAGGTGAACATCGAGCGCAGTATGAGAGTCGGCGACAGGTTGGAAGGGCATTTCGTGTTAGGCCACGTGGACGGCACCGCGGCCATTGTTGAGAAAATCGAAAAACCGTCAGAAACTACGATGTGGTTCAAGCTCGACAGCAAGGCGCTCGCAAGCGCGCTCGTGCCAAAGGGGTCGATAGCGGTGGACGGCATCAGCCTCACCGTGGTCGATGTCGATGGGGCAAAGTTCTCTGTTTCGCTGATACCTCATACGCTGGATATGACATCGCTTGGATTAAAGAAAAAGGGCGACAAGGTAAATATCGAGACGGACGTCCTTAGCAAGTACGTAAGCAAGAGCCTACCAAAACACTAGTAGTTACCATTCTTTTAGTAATGTATTAATAACTATGCTGCCAAGCCTCACTGTTGCCACTGACCGAAGCCATAGAGACGCTCAAGGCTGGCAGGTTTGTGCTGGTCCACGATGACAAGGGGCGCGAAAACGAGATTGACATGGTAGTAGCCGCAGAGCACGCCACTCCTGCGCACGTTGCCGCAATGAGGCAGGACGCCGGTGGTCTTCTCTGCCTTGCAATCGCAAACGAGGTGACAAGCAAGCTGGGCCTCGTCTATATGCACGACATGATAGCAAGCATGGGCAAGGTCAATCCTGTCTTTTCAAGGTTGGTGGAGGGCAGGGCGGCATACGGCGACAAGCCCTCTTTCTCAATCTCTGTGAACCACCGCGACACATTCACAGGCATAACCGACCGTGACAGGGCCCTCACAATATCCGAGATGGCCAAGGTCTGCAAGAGAATAGACAATGGCGGCATAGAGGATTTTGCCAGAAACTTCAGGGCGCCAGGCCATGTGCCCATATTGATAGCCGCAAAGAACCTTCTTTCCGACAGGAACGGCCACACAGAGCTGTGCGTCTACCTAATGAAATTGGCAAACATGACGCCGGCGGTGGCAATATGCGAGATGATGGACTCACAGACCCACGGGGCGCTATCGATAGAGAAAGCCCTGGTGTACGCCAAGAAATCCGGCATTCCTCTTGTAGAGGCAAGCGAACTTAAGGAAGCTCACCAGAGAGCCAAGGTGGCATAGAAAGTTTGCAGCTTGCAATAGTGGTATCAGAGTTCAACAGCAAGATAACGCTCCACATGCTGGAAAAGGCAAAAGAGCAGGCCAAGAGACTCGGCGCCAAGGTCTCCTTTGTCGTGTACGTGCCCGGCGCCTTTGACATGCCGCTTGCAGTCGAGAAATTGCTGAAAAAGCGCAGCGTCGACGCAGTTGTCACGCTGGGCGCCGTAATAAAGGGCGACACGCGCCACGACGATATTGTCGCGGAAAACGCATCGCGCCTCATTGCAGATCTTTCGCTAAAGTACGCCAAGCCGGTCGCGCTAGGAATAACCGGTCCTGGCATGACTGCAGAGCAGGCAAGGGAACGCCAAGATATTGTGCCTGCTCGTGCTGTGAATGCGGCAGTCAACATGGCGATGCGCCTTGCAAAGCTAGAAAAAACGGCAGGCCGGGGAACTGTGGTGGTAATAGATGATTCAGCTTACAATCATTAGGATAGAGGGCTATGGCCCCTGGACGCTCACGCTGGGCTACGACAGGGAGGCGCAGCTGCAGATGCTGCAGGCAAGAATCTACCACGATATGCAGCGCCTCTTCCATGAAAAAGATTCCCTCGTCTATTTCAACCGCTTTGACGAGTATTTCGCAATCACAAACGGCATGTCGGTCGCAGAACACGCGGAAATCGCGCACGCACTTGCGATCCTTTACAAGGACCTAAAGATGTCGATGGCAATCGGGGCAGGCAAGACCGCGCTTGAAGCCAGCATGACCGCGTACAGCGCAAGGAAGGAGAACAGGCTTGCCGACGTAAAGGCAAGGATATTCGGCTCCGTAGCAGCAGCCGGCGATGAGATGTCGGCGCAGATAATGCACATCGATGTCGACAGCTCGACGAAACTGACCGGCCGGCTGTCGCCGTACGAAGTAACGGCGCTTGTTATGAAGCTGTACGGGAGGCTGGCAGAGGAGTTTCTGAAACTCGATGCGCTGACATTCTTTCTAGGAGGCGACAACTTTATGGTAATCTCTAACGGCGTGATGGGAGCGCAGGCCGACAGCGTGATAAAGAAGGTGACGGCAGGCTTGGAAGTAAAGTTCAACTGCGGAATCGGCATCGGCAGAAACGGCCGAAGGGCCGCAGAAGCGGCTACAAAGGCCCTCGACACGATCCGCGACATGCGCGACGAAGGCAAGATCCAGACGATCTATGAAATACGATGCTAGTAGTAATTGAAAACGCAAGCATTCTCCTTGGCGAAAACCTAGAGCACATAGAGCGCGGCTACATCGAGATCGAAAA
>DASUXB010000086.1:0-5240 GCA_036378195.1 Nitrososphaera sp. | reverse complement strand
CAACATCTGGGCGTTTGGGCTCATGGCCTTTGGGCTCTTTGACAACGTCATAGTCTACAGCAAGTGGCTCAAGAGGCGCAGCCAGTCAAACATCATACTGGGCGGGTTTTCGGGAGGCGCGCCGGCGCTCATTGGCTACGTGGCGGTGACGACGCAGAACCTGGAGATAGGGCTCGTGATGGCCGGCCTCGTGTTCCTGTGGATACCCACCCACATCTGGAGCCTTGCGCTGCACATAAAGAAGGACTATACCAAGGCAAGCGTTCCGATGCTCCCCGTGGTGTCGAGCGAAAAGAGCTCCGTCCGCGTCATTGCCGGGACGACTGTCATGATGGTGGTGTTCAGCCTCGTGCCGTTCTTTTTTGGCGAGTTTGGGCTCATCTACCTTGCGACCGCGGGGGTGTTTGGCGCGGTGATGCTTGCGCTTTCAATGTGGCTACTTGTCAAACCCACCGAAAAAGCCTCGTGGACCGTCTTTAAGTTCTCTAGCCCGTACCTGACGGCGCTCTTTATTGCGTTCATGGTGGACGCCTACTACTTCAAGCCGCCTGCCTAGCCTTCTTCTTTTTCTCGCACTCGTACAGCATCCTGGCAATTACGACGTGGGCCTCCAGCCCCATGCCCTCGATAGAGTAGGTGCAGTTGAACAGTGCCTTTGTGTCGTCGCCAAAGTGGCCCTTTGGAAAGCCGCCTATCACGAACATGCAATTATCGACGTCATTTTTGCTGACGACCTGCTCGGCGCTTGACTGCACACCCGCCGACGATAGTCCTACTACTTTGTCCGGCTTGACATCGCGTACTAGATCTGCAAGCGTGCCTTTTTTCATTTCCATGAGGACAGCCCCTTCGTCGCTTTTCACCACGCCGTCGCGGAACAGGCCCTGCATTAGGCCCTCAAAGCGGAAATACGACTTTGGGATGCGCAGGCCGGCTGCGACTAAAATTATCCTGTCGCCAAACGTGTGCACGTACACGTCCAGGTGCCCCTGGATAAAGAGCGGGGTCGAAAGCGCCTCCATGAGCGCAAAATGGACGATGTCGGGCCGGCCCCGCTTCCAGCTATCCGGCAGGCGCTTCATGGCGGCGTGGTGGTAGCTTCTGTCAAGAAGCGTTTCCTCTGGTTTGTGGCCAAGCTTTCTTGCGCGGTTTGATACCGCCGGGTGGCTCGCTATCTCTTCCGGCATGCATTCAAGGGCCGCCTCTGCTATCACAAGGATTGATTTGTCCGTGCCGGACGGTTTGCCTTGTGGGCCTTATATTGACAGCTGCTTTTTATCAGGCGCCGGCGCTAGAGCTCTCACGGACAGCAAAAAGCAGCAGGTCAGGGAAATGGCAAAAGAGCGCATCGAGATCCTGGTAGCAGGCGCCCTGAAGGAGCAGGACATCACCCTTGCCAGCCGCCAGGCAAACCTTGCAAAAAAGGTGGCGATGCGCCACCGTGTGCGGATGCCCTATAGTGCAAGGCAGCTGTACTGCAAAAAATGCAAGGCGTTCATAGTGCCGGGCAGGACAGCAAGGGTGCGCTTGGGCCGGTCGGAGACAAAGGCCGTGCGCATTACCTGCACACTGTGCGGGCACACATACCGCAAGGTCATCGCCAAACGCAGTAAGGATTTATAAGGGCTGTTGCGACTTTTTTCCGATACAAATGGCCAAGGTTTACGACGTTCCGGCTGACGAGCTAATCGTCAAGCTGGCCGAGCAGCTGAAGAAGGACAAAAAGATCGAGCCTCCAGCGTGGTCGGCGTTTGTCAAGACAGGCTCGCACGCCGAAAAGATCCCGCAGAACAGGGACTGGTGGTACACCAGGTGCGCTTCTCTTTTGAGAAAGATTTACCTTCACGGTCCGATAGGCGTTTCAGATCTAAAAGTGGCATACGGCGGGCGCAAGCAGATAGGCTACAACCTCTCGCACCACAAGGACGCAGGCGGCGCCATCATCAGGCACGCCATGCAGCAGCTCGAAGCCGCTGGGTACGTCACAAAGCTGCCAGCAAAGGGCAGGGTGGTGACAAGCGAGGGCACGAAAAAGCTCGACAGGCTTGCGACAGAGATTCACAAAGAGCTGATCAAGGCCGCCCCGGCGCTCCAGCGCTACGCATAAGTGAAAAATGTCTGCCCCTCCACCACAGCAACCAAACGACGAGGAGATTAGGAGGCGGGAGGCAGAGGCCGCCGCGATGCGCCAGCGCGTCCTGTCCGTTGTTCTGGACCCGCAAGCACGACAGCGCCTCACCAACATACGAATGGTCAAGCCAGAGCTTGCGACAGCCGTCGAAAACTATTTGATAAACGCTGCATCGACAGGCAGGCTCAACCGCGCCCTTTCCGACGACGAATTGAAGCAGATTCTGGCGAGCCTGCAGCAGCCAAAGAAGGAATTCAAGTTCGACCGGCGCTAAGCATCCGACGGTTTTCTGCCGGCCGTTGTGGAGTTAACTATTTAAGGTCAAAAGCAGGCTTTGCCCTCTATATATGAAGGCAGCAGTATTTAGAGAATACAACAAAGACCCGACAAAAGTTGTCAAGATTGAGGATATCGACGTTCCCAAGCTAAAGCCAAACGAGGTTCTAATAAAAGTAGAGTCAGCGTCGTACAACTACAACGACCTGTGGGCAATATGGGGCGAGCCAGTAAAGACTCCATTGCCGCACATTTCCGGAAGCGACGTCGCCGGCACGGTTGTAGAGGTGGGCTCGGACGTCCTGAAGCTCAAGGTGGGCGACAGGGTTGTGTCGCACTCGAACATGTCCTGCAGGGTGTGCGACGCGTGCACCTCAGGCAGGGAATATGACTGCGAAGACCGGCAAATCTGGGGCTTCCAGACCGGCCCGCTCTGGGGCGGCTTTGCGCAGTACACTCGCCTCCCAGAGGTAAACGTGGCCAAGATAGCAGACAACGTCTCGTTCCACGACGCAGCGGCCGTCTCGATGGTCGGCATGACCGCGTGGCACATGCTGGTCGGCAGGGCCAAGATAAAGCCCGGGCAGGTCGTGCTCATCATGGGCGGCGGTTCCGGCGTCGGCATGGTAGGAATACAAATTGCAAAGCTGTACAACTGCACAGTCATCGCCACTGCAGGCAAGCAGGACAAGATGGACAAGTGCCTTGAGCTTGGCGCCGACTATGTAGTCAACCACAGGGAAGCCGACTGGTACAAGAAGGTGCGCGCAATCAACAAAGAGATGAAACAGACCGGCGTCGACGTGGTGTTTGAGCACATCGGCAAGTCCGTCTTCCCGCAGGAAGTGAGCCTGCTAAAGATGGGCGGGACACTCGTGGCGACAGGTGCGACGACAGGCTATGACTCGACAATCGACCTGCGCTATCTGTTCTTCAAGGGCACAAACCTCCTAGGCTCTACGCAGGGCACCAAGGCAGAGCTTGAAGACGTAGTGCACTGGGTCTCAAAGGGCAAGATAAAGCCAATTATTGACAGCGTGCTTCCGTTCTCAGACATGGTCAAGGGCCACGTCATGATGGCAGAGGCGCAGCAGTTCGGCAAGATCCTGACGACCCCGCAAAAGCTGTAAGGGAAACCTTTTTCCCCTCTTTTTCCCTTTTTACCGACATGACGTTGTTCAGGACGCTCATCTTTGTACCCGGCGCAAACGCGCGCTTTGTGGAAAAGGCCAAGGCGCTTTCCGCCGACATTGTCTGCTTTGATTTGGAAGATTCCGTGCCGGCAAACGAAAAAGATGCGGCAAGGAAAACAATCGCCGGCGCGCTGGCAAAGAGGCAAGATTATCAAAAGCCTGTATACGTGCGCACCAACTCGCCTGAATCCGGATTAATAGATGCTGACATCAAGACGGTGGTGCAAAAAGGGATTGACGGGCTGGTTATTCCAAAGGTGAACGACGCAAGCGAAGTTATTGAAATCGCCAAGGTTGTGTCGGCGCTTGAAAAAGAGCGCGGAACAGGCAGGATAGCGTTAATCCCTTCAATCGAGACTGCAAAAGGGGTGGTAAACACGTACGCCATATCGAGCGCGGACGACAGGGTGAACGCCGTGGTGTTTGGCGTCTTTGACTTTTTGCATGACATGCGCATGGACTATGACGAGCATGACGGCAGCGGCTATGCTTATGCGCGGGCCAGAATCCCTGTGGACGCAAGGGCCGCCGGCGTCGCCGCCATCGACGCGATATGGCAAAAGGTGGACGACATTGACGGGCTCATACGGGACGCAACTGCCGCAAAGCGCCTCGGCTACTCTGGCAAGAGCATAATCCACCCCGGCCAGATAGAGCCTGTGCACAAAGTTTTCCTGCCCTCAAAAAGCGAGGTCGAGTGGGCCAAAAAAGTCGTCGAGGCTCTAGGCGAGGCGATGGAAAAAGGCACAGGCCGGCTCGCAGTGAGGCTCGAAGGCAGGATGGTAGACGCCGTGCACTACAAGCAGGCCAAAGCCATCCTCGACGCCGCAGGACAAGCCTAGCGGCGCATTATCTTTTTCAGCGCAAGGATGCACGCATAGTAGGGTATGTTGTAGAGTCCCGCAAGGGCCGCCACCTGCGGGCCAAAGAACTGCGCGGCAAACACCATGACAAGCGTGTTGTTGACGTACGCAGTAGCTATCATACCCGCGGATTTCTCGCTCTTGGGAGCAGCAACAAACCCGACAACGGCAAACGCCGCAAAGCAAAGGAACGTGGCAGCTATATTTTGCAATAGAAACAGCTGGTCTGAGAAAAAGAGCCCGGACAGCTTGGAAAACATGCTGATGTTGATCAAGATTGCAAAGATTATCGAAAGGTGAAACGAGTTTTTGTGCGCAAACTCGGACGCCTTTGGCGCCTTTTTCTTTACCGCCCACCCGCCGACGAGCGGTATGAAAAGCGCAAGCGCAAGGAGCAGCATCATGTTTGCGATGGGCAGGTCAAACTCTGACCCTACAAGCGCGTACGTAAGCGACGGGAGCACAAACGGCACGGAAAGCGATGTCGCGATTATCATGCCCACCACCAGCTGCAGGCGCCCGCCCACGATGTTGACCACAAAGGGCGCTCCAAGACCGGTCGACATGCCGGACACGAGCAGAACAGGCAGGGCAAGCGGCCTGTAGAGCGCGTACGAAAGCGCGTACATGCCGACAGGAAGCGCCACCAGTTTCACGAGGGCAAGGACGGCAAGGCCCTTTGGCCTTGCAAAAGTCGCCGCGACATCGGAGGCTTCCAGCTTTATCAGGTTGAGGAAAAGTAGGATGCCAAGCCACACCAGCAGGTATGGCTCTACC
>DASUXB010000085.1:0-3251 GCA_036378195.1 Nitrososphaera sp. | reverse complement strand
AATGTAGACGTGCTTTATGGCGCCTATCGCCTTTGCACGCCTTTCAATCTCTGCAAAATCGTCGTCCTGGCCGCAATCTACAGTTACAGTGATAACGTCCATCTTGTGCAGGGTCTGCAGGTACCGGATGCAGACGGACGTGTCGAGGCCGCCAGAATAGGCCAGGACCACTTTGTTTGCCATGAACGTGCATTTCGTTTCAAACATTACATTTATATTTTTTGGTCAAGATTGACCTAAATCAGGGTGATAGTGACCGATGTCGGTCAACGAGAAATCCATTACAAACGCGGTAAAGGAAGTCGTCAACAACGACCTCTCTTTCCAGGATTCGCTGCAGCGCGATTACTGCAACATTAGCGCGCTGGCAAGGATTGTCAAGCCGCAGATAGACCAGATGCTTGGCGGTAAGAACACCAGCGTCGAAAGCATAGTGACGGCGCTAAAACGCTCCAGGCGCGACTATGACGTACCAGAGCGCCCGATTGCGGCCATTCTTGCAGGAAGCACGGTCAGCGTCAAGACTGATGTTGCAAAAGTATCGGCTGCAAAGAGCAAAAGGACGATTGAAAAGGTCGCCAAGTCGCTGACGCAGAACGTTGACAACTTTATCAGCGTGTCAGAGAGCATCATGTCCATCACACTCGTGTTTGATGACGTGCTACTGGACGGTGTCAAGGCCATGTTTGCGCACGACGATGTGCTGGAGGTGGAAGACGACCTTGCGGCAATCATCGTGCACAGCCCGGAGGAGATTATCAAGACGCCGGGGTGCGCCATTGCGTTCTACAACCAGCTTGCGCGCAGGCACATCAACATTGAAGACACAGTCAGTTGCTACACGGACACCATCATGCTCGTGCGGATGGACCAGGTGGGAAAGGCGTTCAACGCGCTCACCGACCTGATATCGAACTCCAGAAAGATGCCAAGGAAGAAGCAGCAACATCGGTAAGGGTTTTTATCTTCCGGTAGGGCTGTTGGTACATGTCAATGTACCGGCGCTACACGCTCGACGAAGTCAAGCGCAAAATAGTCGACGTGTTAGAGAATGCCGGCACGGGCCTTTCAGGAGTCGAGCTTGCCGACAAGACGGGCATAAACCGCATGACGATCACGAAATACCTCGACATCATGCACACGATGGGCCTCGTGAAAAAGAAAAAGGCCGGCACCGTCAACGTGTGGTTTCTGGAAACCGGCATCTCGGACATCGAGTTTCCCGTCAACTATGTGCAGGTGCAACAGAGGCTCATCGACTTTGCGCTTGCCGGCGAGGAAGAGCAGGCCCGCAGGCTCTTGATAAGCGTGCTCAACTCCAACATAGACCAGGTAAAGATGATAACAGACGTCATCCTGCCCGCTGCAAACACGGTGGGTGAACTGTACAGCAGGGGCAGGCTTGGCAAGACAGAGCGCGCGCACCTTGCCTCCATGATGGGCGAGTTCATCGATTTAGTCAAGTTCAACGCGCATCCTGCTGAACCCAAGATGAACGCCCACGTGCTCTGCATTGCAGGCACCGATGACAGGGCGCACCTTGCCAGAAGCGCGGCCGTCGTGTTTCAGATACTTGGATGGGATTCGCGCTACGTCGGAAGCGTCGAGCAGGACATCGACCCGTTTTTCGACATCGACCTGCAGCGCTACGTGAACAAAGCGTGGGGAAACAAGCACGGATTGATGATGGTGTGCGTGTTTTCCTCCGGCGAGGGCCCGCTGCGCTTCATCACATCTACCATAAAGGGCATGAGGGGCCGGCTCAAGGGCGAATTGCGCCTTGCCGCCTACGCCCCAGAGGCAGAAGCTGTAGCCGGCGAAAACGCCGACTATGCGGCAAAGGACCTGCAGGGCATGATAGACTGGGCCGAGCGCCAGTACGCCCTCGTGACGGCTAGAACGTAGGGAACGGCGTTATCGGCGGGGCCTGAGGTATCAGCGCCTGCAAGCCTATCGTGATTATCGTGCCTATCACGGCAAACACTATGGTCGCAAGGATGGCAATTCCTAGCGCGCGCAGCCACCCCGTGTCAAAGCCCAGCTTGAAGACGCCTATCCAGGCAATGAACGCAAGGATGAAAGCTACAGTAGTTATGAATATCTTTTCTCCAAGCGTCATGTGCAGGATAGCGCTAGAGAGAAAGAACACAATGGCATAGACTATGGGGCCGGCAGCAGTCACCAGCATCGCTCGCGTAAAGCGGGCTTTTCCGACAGTCACCACTTTTGCCGCAATCCACACAGGTATCGAGACCAGTACCCACAGGATCAAGAGCCCAAAGACGAGGGCGAGTGCGGCTATCAACGCTTCGGCCTGCATCAGCAGCGGCTGGAGCAACGTCTCTCAACTGCGGCTCTAGGATTTAAGCAATATCGGAGATTCTTCTATAGCTTAGCCCTTCATGAACCCAAGCGCAAACGCGGCCGCAAAACTGCCCGTGAGGGGGATGCCGATGTTTGCAAGCGCCATCATCACTTGGTCCGCGGCGCCGGGCGTCGCGCCTATCGTCGCATTCTGTATCCCCACGAGGGTTGAAGTGGAGGCCGAACCTATCTTGTCCCAGTTTATAGAGATCACGCCTTGGCTGGCCAGATACGCAAGCGCAGCCAGAAACAGCCCGATTATCACCATCACTATTTTCAGGATTTTTTTTATCGCATAGCCAATGACAAAGCCCGCGACGCCGCCTACGCCTACCGATGCCGCGACAGAGGTAAGATCAACGCTCACGACGTTACTTTGCGCAGCCCGGATTTATTGCTACAAGGAAAAATGTTCGGGGGTCAATTGCAGAAGAACGTGTAGAGAGAGAGAATAGTTGCCCGCTTTCACAGGCATCATTTCCTTCAACAGCTCTTGGATTTCTTTCCTATTCAGTTTTGGCTAGTATTTCTTTGATCTTGTTTCTTGATGTCTGGAGCTCGTCCTCGGCCTGCCTGTGACCCTTTTCTTCGTCTTCAATCTCGCCCAAGATGACCCTAATGTACTCTTCTAATTTCTTCTTGTCTTCGTCTGAGGGGCTGCTTCCTAATGCACGTTCAGGATTTGACCTTAGATCAGACAGTTGGCTCTTGGCTTCGTCAAAATATTCCCGCAATTTGGCGCGGGCCTCTGCAAGCCGGTCAAGCGCTTCCAATCCCTTCGTCATTTTTTCGTTGATCTCGCTGATTCGGTCGTTACTCTCTTCAATCTCCTTTTTCCATTCATCGATGGTGTCTTTGCGGCGCAAGGTTTCTTCTACTCTTTCTTC
>DASUXB010000084.1:0-7252 GCA_036378195.1 Nitrososphaera sp. | reverse complement strand
GCTCTCGGCGGTGGTGTAGATGCGAAGCATGTCAAAAAAGCCGGTGATGGAATCTACAAGCGGTATCTCTGACATGGGCACCTCGCGTACGACGCCCTTTTTGTCAAAGACTAGGACAGAAAACATCTCGCTCTTGCTCGGAGTGAGAGGCATCGACGATGCCCTCGACGCGTCGGCAAACATGTGGCTCCTGTCCACACCTGCCGCCTGCGCGATCTCGACTTCAAGCGCCGACAGCGCCTTTCTGTCCATGCGCTTGTGCCTGTCGCGCTTGTGCAAGAGTTTCTCGTACACGCATTTTAGGAGGCGCCGGTCGCGGTAGTCCCGGGCCAGCCTTGCGGCCATGCCACCGTTGTCCAGCGCGCACAGCCGCTCCAGCGTCGCCTCGTCCGTGATGGAGAGGTAGTTTTCAAGCGACGTGTCGGTGAGGGCAAGCGCCTCGTCCGCGTTTATCATAGAATGCAGAAGCATCACCTCCGCGGACCTGACCGTCTTGTGGAAATACACCGCCTTGAACATCTCATACCTCGATATCAGCATCGATTCAAGCGAGTTGAGCGCCGACCTGTTGATTGCAAGCCTGCCTCCAGCAACCTCGTACGAGCTTATCAGCCTGTAATAGTCTATCTTGCCGTACTCGGCGCCGGTGAAATAAGAATCGCGTGGGAGATAATCCATGATGTCCACGGAAAGCCCGCCGGAGATTATCTCGTTGAGAAAGTGCACCTTTGACTGACCAAACGACAGCCGCGATATGTGATCTGCACTGTAGCCGTTTTTGCCAAGCGCATCTGCTATCTCGCTTTTTGTTATTATGAGCCGGCCCATCTCCTCGTGGCTTGTTCCGCATCTTGTCTCAAGCACTTCCTCAAAAAGATGCGAAAACGGCCCGTGGCCGATATCGTGCAAGAGCGCGGCAAGCCTGATCTCCTCCACTACCTCGGCGTTGTCGATATGGCCCTTGGCAAGAAGGCTCTCGCACGCAAGGCCGGCTATGTGCATGGCACCAAGCGAGTGCTCAAAGCGAGAATGCTGCGCGCTCGGGTAGACGAGATGCGCGCCGGCAAGCTGGCGTATTCGCCGGAGGCGCTGAAAAGCCGCGCTGTCAATGACGTCTTTTTCCGCCTGCGAAAACCGGATATAGCGGTGTATCGGGTCCGTTATTTCGCCTGCAAAATCCAAGGTCTACGAGATGCAGAGGCGTGGGGAGCGACTTAAACTTTCAGTGCCTTTCTCACTGTCTTTAGTATTTCCTGGTGGACCTGCTCCTTGCTTTTAGAGCCGTCAAGCACCTTCCACTTGAACTGCCTTGCAAACTTTTGGTAGTTCTTGTACGCGGCTGCGGCAAGCCTGGCGTCGCCCTCAAACGCGTCGAGCACTTCCGCGCGGTTCTTTGACACGCTCGGATTGACAAGCAGCAGGAGCACCAAGTCTTCCTTTGGCAGGCCCTTGTCCAGCCTTTGCAGCCAGCCTGCGTCCATGCCGTTTGACACGCCGTAAACGAGGTTTGACTGCCAGTAGCGGTTCATGATGACTATGGTGCCGTTTTCCACCATGCTCTCTATCTCTTTCTTTTTCTCCCATCTGTTTGCGGAAAAGAGCAGGTGCTTGACCTCCGGGGGATAGTCGCGCTTGCCGTCGAGAAAGGCACGGATCTCCATGCCTATCGGCGTGGTATAGTCCGGAAAGTCTACTACTACGCATATCTTGCCGAGGGCCTTGATGGCCTCCTGCAGCATGCGAGACTGGGTCGTCTTGCCTGCCTTGTCAGTCCCCTCTATAACAATTATCTTGCCCTTTGCCACCGCCACAGGTCAAGGCAGGCGCCAATAAAAAGATGTTGAATAATTCTCGGGAAAGCGGGATTGTGAGATTTGCGCCTCCTGTTTGACCAGAATTTTAAACTAAAAACCAACAAATTAAATAATATCCACCCTGTTAACAGGTGAGAGCACGGTTAGCGCTTGAAAGACGGAAAATCAAACATCGCTATATTTGACACGTTCAAGACCCGCCGGAACAAGTTCACCGGCGAGGCCAAGAGGCAGCGGGGCATAATCGCGCACCTTGCGACGGAGCAGAGCCCGGAGCTGCGCACCCGCACGTCGATTGCACACGCCATAGCCGAGCAACATGGGATACTGTGGCAGAACATCTATTCCGGAATATTCCGCGACCTCGACGAGGTGCTCATTCCCGCCGGCGTGGTAAAGGAGGGCGGGCGATTGCCTCTTAGGCGCGGGCCAAAGGCACTCCAGCTAGAGGGCGTGCCCTTTTACGAGCTCACGGACACCGGTCTGCTCGTGGCATCGTCGATAGAGGAGCTTGGAGACAAGCGCATGGGACTATTGAAATCGTACGTGTCGTCTCTTCCTGCAAACGATGCGCAGTGCAAGGCGATGAAAGATGGATTATTGCTCTTGATAGACCGCGCCCCGGCGTTCATCACAAAGGTCATCAACGAGTACATCTACGCCTACAGCACGGGCCTGATAAGCAGCATAGCGCCGCTAGAGACGAAAAAGCTGCGCTCCGTGATAGCAAAAGAGATCGCCGTGGAAAAAGAGCTCGTGGAGGCGTTTTCAGCGTTTTCAGGCGAGCAGAAGGACCTTGCGCGCAACTTTTTCAAGGTAATGACCTAACGCGTCACTACTACTTGCCCTTGTAGCCGCACGCGGGGCACTTGTATTCTTTGGACTTGCCTTTGCAGCCTTCGCAGCGCCAGATGCGCGCGCTTTTGCATTTCGGGCACGAAAAGCTCTCTGAAATCTCGCCCGGGTGGACGTCCCTGCCGCAGGCGTTGCACTTGGGCATGTCGTACGAGCCTGAGTACATGTATCTCTGCAGCTGTTTGCCTTCTGGACTATTTTTACTTTGTCAATTCGCGAAAAAACGCGGGAGGCACGAAAGGATTTATACCAAATACATGCATTATGTGTCGTAGAAGAACATGGGTATCGCAGGATACGTCGCCAAGGAATTTGCAAAGGAGCTGGGCAACAAGTCCAGAGACTTTTACGAGTTTGTGATGCCTGCCGTAGATGTGGTAGAAGATGTCAACGAAATCGTCATCATGATCGACCTGCCGGGCTTTGCGAAAAAAGACATTGGCCTGAACATCAACGGCAACATCTTGTCGGTAAAGGCAAAAAGGGAAAAGGCCGAAGAGGCCGGGATGGTTTACTACCGCCAGAGGCCACTGCAAATAGACAAAAAGATAGTGCTCCCAATATCCGTAAAGGAAGAAGACAAGGTGCTTGGCAAGGCCACCTACATCGATGGCGTGGTGACCATAAGGGTGCCGCTTCCAAAAACCTCGCGCATACCGATCACCTGAGATGATGATCCGCACCTTTTTTTCTTTTCAAAACGGAAACAGAGAATGTAGCTAGTTTATATTCACGGCTGGGTCAAATGAATATATGCATAGCCGCCGTAGGGGTTATGTCGTAGTTATTTCTGCGGCGTCTGGCATTAAAGGGTGAACCGCGATTTGGAAGACCCGTCCCAGCTCAAAGAGCAGATTGCCTTCAAGTACATTTCTACTGATTTCCCCGTGGAATTCAAGCGGCCGTCGCGCCTCCACGTGGCAAGAATAGTCCTAAAGCTGCTTCCGGTGGCTCTGAATTTCCGCAGGGACAGGAGGGAATGGGTAAAGCACGAGGGTCGCAACGTTGACGAGGAAAAGTACCGCAAGCACGCCCGAAAAGCGCTAAAGACGTTTCTGGAGCTTGGGCCATCGTACATAAAACTGGGCCAGTGGCTCTCCACACGAGCCGACATGCTCCCACTCCCGTATCTGGAGGAGCTGTCAAAACTTCAGGACGACGTGCCGGCCGCACCTTTTTCGCAGGTCAAGGCTACAATAGAGGCAGAGCTTGGCGGCAGAATAGAAGACGTGTTCGAGTCGTTTGACACGACTGCGCTTTCAGGGGCAAGCCTTGGCCAGGTGTACCTTGCAAGGCACAAAGGCAAGGATGTGATAGTAAAGGTTGCAAGGCCCGACATCGAAGAGGCAATAGAAAAGGACATCTACATCCTGCAAAAGATAATGCCGCTTGCTACACGGTTCATCGATCCGAACCTGCGCTTTTCAGCCGAGGGGATGCTTGCGCAGTTTGCAGAAACGGTGCACGAGGAAATGGACTACAGGGTTGAAGCCGAGAACCTTCTGGCCATAAGCCGGAACCTCGCTGACGACAGCTCTGTCCTGATGCCTGGGGTCTATCCCGAAAGGACGTCCAGGCACGTGCTGACGATGGACTATTTGTCCGGGACAAAGATAACCGACATCAAGGAGCTGGACAGGATGGGGATAGACAGAGAAAAACTCGTGGTCCGCATCCACAGGTTGTTTTTCAAGATGCTCTTGCGCCACAACATCTTTCACGCCGACCCGCACCCCGGCAACATAGCAGTAGCAGAAGATGGCCGGATAATCCTCTATGACTTTGGGATGGTGGGCCGGCTAGACAACTCGACGCGGATAAAGCTCATCCGGCTCTACCTGGGGCTGGTGGAAAAAGACGCTGCGCGGACCGTAAACGTGCTGATGGAGCTTGGAACACTAGAGCCGGATGCAAACAGGTACGTGATAGAGAAGGCAATAGACCTGAGCATCCAGTCGCTTTACGGCAAGCAGGTGGACAAGATGGAGGTCAAGGCGCTCATGGACCTTGCAAACAAGACGATGAGCCGGTTCCCCTTCAAGCTCCCAAAGAACCTCGCGCTGTACATGAGGATGAGCTCTATCTTGGAAGGAATATACCAGCACCACAGGGTGCGGTTCCAGTTCATCAAGGTTCTTGCAAACCTGCTCGAAGAAGAGGGCCTGATACGCGAAGCTTACATTGAAGAGGCCAAGTCCTCCGTGCAGCGTATCCGCAAGTCGGTCGAAGCCGCCATGAATTTCGGCCAGTTCATGCAGTCCGCGTACGACTCTGCGCTGTTTGGCAATGCTAGGAATAATAACAACAGCCTGATGGCCGGCTCTATCCTTGCCGCCAGCCTTTTCGTGGGTTCGTCGATACTTTATCCCCAAAATTCCCTTGTTGCTTATGCGGGCTTTGGAGCTGCCGCAGTAACCATGGCCGTGTCAATATTTAAAAGAAAATCATAATCATGCAAATTCTACTATAATATGTTATTACTTTAGGTAGTTTTCATCAATATCCGCCTTCTCACAAACGTTTTCTATATCCGCTGGATAATGTATGACTGAAAAACAATGAACGTGCAGGCTGACGTACAGGAGATATTCTGGGTTTCGTACACGATACTGGAAGTAGATCCGGGCAATGATCTGCAAGACGTCCTGCAAAAATTTGCAACCATAATCAACGTGCAACTGACCATGCAAGAAGGCCAGAAATTTCCTTTCATCCCGTTCAATGGCTTTGAGAGTGCAAAAAAGTCAAGCAAGGTATTTCTGTATGGACCAAGCGGGTGCGGCAAGTCAAAAGCCATCTTTGAAATCATCCGGGAAAGGATAGCCCGGATAAAGCGAATCTACATCATAAACCCTCGGCAAACGCTCGGGGGCGAGTCAGGAAGGATGAGCCTCTTTAACCTGCTCAGCAAGGCCGGCCACGAAGACGCGGTGGTCTGGGACAACTTTCCCGACGACCTCGTAAAAAGGGACGTCAAAAGCGCCACAGGCGTGCTGGAGCTTGTCAGCTCAAGGGATCTGAATGACCTCCTGATTGCGCTAAAGCCGAGGTACATGGAGATCTACCGCGAGATCACCCGCGACGATGCCGTTCCAGAATTCCACAACGTCGAGATATCATACGACAAGGACCGTTTCAAGAAAATCATGCAAGAGTACGGCGCGCAATTATCGCAGTTCAATAGGGTATACCAGGGCCACGTGGCAAGCCGCATAGAGGGCGTTTCTCAGGCTCTCTGGAAAAAAGAACCGATACCAATAGCCATTCTTGACTACTACCGAGAACTGGCCGGAAAGGAAGAAGGCGACGGCAAAAAATCCATCAACGCGGTTGCAGAAGCAGAGAAACTTTTGCGCGCCGGAGACTATTATGAGAGCCAGTTTGACTTTGTGACCCATGCCAAAGAGCGCCGGGAAGACGCCGAGTTTCTATATACTCTGAAGCTGTGTTATGAAGCCGGCCTCGGCAGGACGTTTGGCCTCATAGAAAAGTTGCAGAAAGGGATATTCGGCAGCCTGCCACCAAGAGATCCGCTGCGCAGGCTGTCCACGTGGGTCTACCTTTCAGGCCAGGACTATGCGATGCACGACGCCCGGAAGGACGCGATAAAATTTAGTGACCACGTGATGCTGCAAATCATAAACTACCTGATAGACAATTTCCAAGACGTCCTTCCAACAGAAAACAACCAGATCTATTCATTTGGAATGTTTCTGGGCAAGCACGTCCAGTTTGTACCGCGTGACGCGTCGCAGCCTTTCCTTCCAGCCAGCGTTTACGACTTTATGAGGGAGAACCGGTATTTTGCAACAGGATTTGGCCAGGGCGCCGGCTCGATCTTCCTTTCGCTGGACGAGCCGATTCAACAAGGTGTATTGCGAAGGGTGGAGGTGGACATCGAGTTCACGCGGGGTCTGTGCGAAAACCTGGGATCCAACTTTTCTCTGTTTGATTCGGAAAGCCAAGAAAAGATTCTGGGCATGATAACAAGCGGACTTCCGTTTGCAAGGTATCTTGGAGAAAGCCTTGGAACACATTTTTTTTCCATGTCCCAGAAGCTCAGGGATGAAATTTCCAAGAGAGCTAAAAAGAATGTACAGTTTTCAGACGGCCTGGGCATGGGAATGGGGTACGTCATGCCCCTTCTAGATGAAAACTTGCGGCAGGATGCATTCAAAAAGGCAGAAAACGATAGCGAATTTACAAGAGGGCTCGGATACGGCCTAGGTCGAAATTTTCCCTCGATTTCAGCAGATTTTGAAGCCAAGATCTTTGGACTTGTCGAAAAGAACAGGGAGTTTGCAAAGGGGCTGGGTTACGGCATAGGTTTTCCATTCGAGTCTTTCACCCCGGAATTCAAAGCCCGACTGCTAGATCTTGCAGGAAAAAACAGCGAATTTTCCTATGGTCTGGGTATCTTTTTTGGCTTTGCATTCTCGTACCTTCCAGGGCAAATCCAAGATCAGATGCTTGCAATGGCAGAGAGGCACAGCGAATTCGCGTACGGCCTGGGCATGGGAATAGGATATCTTTTCGAGTACTTGACTCCAGAGCTGGAGGGCAAGATTCTTCAAAAGGCAAGC
>DASUXB010000083.1:0-2442 GCA_036378195.1 Nitrososphaera sp. | reverse complement strand
GCGGCTAAAGCAGGCCGACGTCATCATAACCGCGGTAGGAAACCGCCAGCGCTTTACCCTGACTGCGGACATGGTAAAGCAGGGCGCAGTAGTCATCGACGTTGCGACCAACAGGGTAAGCGGGAAACTCGCCGGCGACTCTGACTTTGAGGCGGTGAAGAAAAAAGCGTCGTGGATAACGCCCGTTCCCGGGGGCGTGGGCCCGATGACGATAGCGATGCTGATGAAAAACACCGTCTCTGCGGCGTCGGTCTCGCGAGGGGTATCCAGCTGAACGACACGCGCAAGGAAAAGCAAAGGATACGCCGCGGGGCGCTTGCAAAGCGCGACGCTCTTTCGCCTCTGGACATAGACCGGCAAAGCGTATTAGTGCAGGAAAATGTTGCCAAGAGCAACGAGTTTGAAAAGGCGCAGGTCGTCGGAGCGTACTATCCCAAGGGCTCCGAGGTCCGCACCGTGCTTTTGATAGGAATCGCAAAGGAACAGGGCAAAAAGGTGGCTCTCCCACGAACAGAGGGAAACGACATGAGGTTGTACGAGTACGAGCCGGCAGACAAACTCGTCGAGGGCAGGTTCGGCGTAATGGAGCCGGCGCCAAAGAGGCCAGTCGAGCATGTAGACCTGCTGCTTGTACCCGGCGTGGCGTTTGACCGCAAGGGGTGCAGGGTAGGCTACGGCAAGGGCTATTACGACAGGTTCATCGCAAAGGGCGGAGCGTCGTTTTCAATGGGCCTTGCCTATTCTATACAGATAGCAGACGTGCTTCCAAGCGGGAGATTTGACAGAAAGCTGGGCGCCCTTGCCACCGAAAACGGGATATTGTACTACTAGAGGGCACGCCTTGCAATGTCGGTCCTGTAATAGTGGCCGTTTTCGCCCCAGTGTATCTTCCTGACCGCCGAATACGCGTTTTCTATCGCGTGCCTTGCGTCCTTGCCTGCCGCCGTGACGCCAAGCACCCTGCCGCCGTTTGTCACTGTCCTGCCCTGCAAGTCCTTTGCGGTTCCGGCGTGGAAGACCATCGTGTCCGGGCCAAAGTCGCCGAGACCCTCGATGACCTCTCCTTTCTTGTACGCGCCGGGATAGCCCCGGGAAGCCATGACCACGCACACGGTCGTCCCGTCGCGCCACTCTATTGCAGGCATCGAGGCGAGCCTGCCTGCTACTGCCGCGTCGATGTACTCGTAGAGGTCAGACTTCATGCGCATCATTATAGGCTGGCACTCTGGGTCGCCCATCCTCGTGTTAAATTCAAGCACGTACGGCTCGCCTGTCTTTTCATCGACCATGATGCCCGCATACAAAAAGCCGGTAAACGGCGTGCCCCTTGCGTTCATCTCTTTGAGCGCCGGCTCCATCACCCTCTTTACTATCTTTTCGTGCAACGCGCTGTCGACCACCGGCGCAGGCGAGTACGCGCCCATGCCTCCCGTGTTTGGGCCCTTGTCGCCGTCAAAGACCCGCTTGTGGTCCTGGCTTGACGCAAGCGGGACTATTGTCTTGCCGTCACACAGCGCTATGAACGACGCTTCCTCGCCGGATAGCCTTTCCTCTATCACCACCTTGCCGCCTGCAGCTCCAAATTCTTTTGCAACCATTATCTTGTCGACCGCCTCTGCTGCCTGCTGAGCGCTGTCGCACACTATTACTCCCTTGCCGGCCGCAAGGCCATCAGCCTTGACTACCAGCGGCCTGTTTTGTTTAGAGATGTAGTCCTTGGCTTGCTGCGCGTCGGAAAACGTAGCAAACGCAGCGGTGGGGATTCCTGCCTTTTGCATGAACTCTTTGGCAAACACCTTGCTCGTCTCTAGCATCGCGGCCTGCTTTTTTGGGCCGAAAAGCCGCAGGCCCTCTTTTTCAAAGGCGTCGGCGATTCCAAGGGAAAGCGACTCTTCCGGGCCCACCATAGCAAGGCAGTCTTTGCCCTGCTTTTTTGCAAAGGCCACCAGCTTTTCAATCTCGTTCGGCTTGATGTCGACGTTTTCAGCCGTACCGCCGTTTCCCGGTGCAAAATACACTTTTTTTACCCGGGGGCTCTGGGCAAGCTTCCACCCAAGCGCGTGCTCTCTTCCGCCGGAGCCTATCACGATGACGGTAGCTGTTGCTGCTACAGGCACAGCACACGGGTAGCAGGATTGGATAATAAATGTGTGATTAGCGCAAAAGCTGGCTGGCGCTGTCCTGAGCAAGTGCCTGCAGAAAGGCAGTGTACTCGTCATCAGAAAACTCGAATGCCATGAACTTTTCGTCCAGCATCGCCTTGTGCACGCTCTTTAGGTGGTAGCACGGCTCGCCCTTTGAGAGTGTAGAAAAGTAGAAGTCCTTGCAGGAGCAAAAACCCAGCTCCGGATCAGTCCAGTACTCGCTGTCCCTGCCCACCACTATCCACAGTCTGCGGCCGCTAGGAGCAAACCTGAGCATCTTGACGCTCCCGGACTCTAC
>DASUXB010000082.1:0-22702 GCA_036378195.1 Nitrososphaera sp. | reverse complement strand
TCTTGATGCAGGGTGTGATATTGTTGACACTGTGTGAAGTATGCGGTAAAAACGACGAATACCACACGTGTTCGACGTGCAACAAGCGTCTGTGCATCGACTGTTTCAACTCTGTGCATTTCGGCATAAACGCCCCGAGGGCCGGCAACTCTATGGTGTACAACAGGTGTGTCTTTTGCGACAGCGTGTACGCGTCCAATGCAAAATGCAGCGTCTGCGACAAATGCACGATCATACTTACCTGGAAGTCTTCGATGAACTATCTTGCCGCAGTAAATAGGGTGACTGACCTTGTTATGACCGGGAAGCTGAACGTGAAACTGAGAAATGAGAACTATTGCAGGGCGAACTTTGGTGCCCGCGGGGCGCAGGTAATAATGGACGCAATAGACAGTTGTTCAAAAAAATGAAGCAACAGCAACAACAATGCAGCTGTTGCCGGGCAGTTATAGATCTCGCATGGCTCAGCGTGATCATTTGTGTACAACATCTGTAAAGGCGACGGAGCAGACACCTCTTTAGAGGCGGCTACTTTTTCTTTACCTGTGCTCCTCCTACTACATACTTTTCAGTCCACTTTAGCTTCCTCGGATCTCGACGGAGTACAAACAGGTTCTTCTTGCATTTATCCGAGCATGTCCACAATATCCGGCCGTCATTTCTGACGTGCATTATACCCGTGCCAGCAGGAATAAACCCTCCACAAAATGAGCAATTTCTGAAACTTCGATTGGAGGTAACATCGTCAGTACTTCTCTTTCGCCTCATCATTGTTATATCATTCTAGATAACCGCAGTAATTTTTTTAAAAAGTTTCTACGAATTATCGGAAGCAAGTACAAATCCTCTTTCTTTCTTGCCCGTCAGCTCTCGGACATAGCGGTCGTGGCGCCTGTAGGGCGTTTCGTTTATGCTGTACAGAGAGATAAAAGAAGATAATTTAATTTTCTAGAGTATATAGCCCCCTGATGCATTTCAGACAGGACTAATGGTATTGAACGGACAAGAAAAATAGTAAGCATCAGGCATTTCGCCGGGTTATAAGAAATTCGCACTTGTCCGCCCCGTTGGCGATGCACCTTCTTTCAATGCACGCATGGCCTTCTCCAAGCAGCCCCTCGGCAATGCCTGCAAGTAGCCCGGACATGAAGAAACAGCGAGGCGAATCGCTCTTTTTCTTCTTGCCGGTCTTTGCAAAAAAGTTGTCTTCTACAGTCACCTTGAGGCCATCTGTTAGCTTGCCCATCGAAAGAGTAAATGGCGACGTTTTGAACTTGCCCCAACCCGCCATGAGTCCGTATGACTCCAGAAATTTCACGGCCTGCTGTACATCGGGGACTTTATCCCGGGCATTTTGTCCTACTCTTGTGCCGTACTTTAGGCCCATCTGGAACAGGATGACTGACCAGCTTTCCTGCAGAGTGTCGTAAAGACCGTCCTGTATGGCATCCCAGAATTCCTCGTTAGTGAGAATGGCACTGCAGCCAAAGACTTTATCCTCTGTCTTGTTGGCGACAGGATCAAAATTAAAGTATTCATTGAGATAGGTGCTGGCAGAGTTGGCGGCTGAACTGCGCTCTTCCATAACCGCAGTAACCACAGGAATTGTATAAGGATTATGGCTCCCCGTCGAGACTAGCCCCGTCTTTTCTTGGCAGAAGCGCGTCCTCATACTTGTTCCAGTTTCTTTTCTTTCCATCCTTGAATACGTCTTTTGCGCAGTACTTCATAGAGAATGCGGCCATCTGGTCCAAGATTGGCGCTAGCGCCCTGCCTTTTTCAGTAAGGGCATATTCAATCTTGACAGGGGTTTCCCGGAAAACGTCCCGCCTTATCAGGCCATCCTGTTCCATTTCTTTCAGCCTTGCAGAGAGTATCTTGGCGTTGATGCCTTCGATTGTGAGGAATTGGTTGAACCTAGTCTGTCCAAGGTGTATCATGTTGCGGATTATCAGGGTAGTGAATTTCTTGCCCATTATCCTGAGCGTGTTGTTTATGGGACACACGCACATGTTTTCCTTCATCCATTCGACCTGTCGCTCTTCAAGCAAGTAACCAGAAGCTCACCTGCTTTCGATATCATCACTTACCGGTTTAAATACTTACGTTTCGTTATCCAGTAACGTTAGGTAATTATTATGAAAAACCAAGCAGGAAATGAAAATGTTGACGGGAAACAAAAGGTCGCGGTCGTGACCGGCAGCTCCAGCGGGATAGGATACGCCACCGCGCTGCGGCTGGCGAAAAGCGGATATCTCACGTTTGCAACGATGAGGAACCCTGAAAAGGGCGGTGCCGGCCTTGCCAAGGCGGCTGAAAACGAAAAGCTCCTGATACGCATCGAGCAGCTGGACGTCACCGACCTTGATTCAATAAATGGTTTCATGGACAGGATAGCCCCGCAGGCGGGCAGAATTGACGTCCTCGTAAACAACGCAGGGTACTTTTCGATAGGCTCGCTTGAAGACCTGTCGATGAAACAGATCCAGGACCAGCTTGACACCAACTTGCTTGGTGCCATACGGGTCACCCGGCAGGTGCTTCCAGTCATGCGCAAACAGAAAGGCGGCACAATCGTCAACATCAGTTCAGTTGTTGGCAGGTTCGGCCTGCCGGGCATGTCCGCCTACGTGGCCACGAAATTCGCGCTGGAAGGCTTGAGCGAATCACTGGCCCACGAAGTCGAGCCGTTTGGCATCAGAGTAACCCTCATCGAGCCAGGAGTGGTAAAAACCAGGATATTTGACAATACTGTTATCGGACAAGGCGCCCGGCGCACGGATTCACCGTATTCCGGCCTGCTTGCGGGCCTGAATTCAACCGTGGACGCTCTCAGAGAACACGCTTCCACTCCGGATCAGGTTGCCGAGACGGTGCTACAGGCAATTTCATCGCCAGAGCCCAAGATCCGTTATCATGTAGGTCAGGATGCCACCATGTGGCTGGAAAAAAAGAGCGCGATGACGGATGAGCAGTTCCAAGAATACATGAAAAACTCGTTTGCAAGCCCTGTTCTGGGCCAAAGATAATATCGCTGTAAGACAGGTATAGGCAGGTGTCACAATATTGGAAGTCAAAGACAGAGAAAAGGCCGTCACTACCGCCAACCGCTCCGCATGGTTTACCCTTGGGATACTAAGCAGCACCCTCTTGGTGGTCTTTTTCTCGGAGACCATGCTGCTGCCGGCCATCCCGGAAATAATGCAGGACTTTAACATACCGTACGGCACGGCCGCATGGATATTCAGCGCGTACCTGATTGTGGCCGCGGTGATGACGCCCATCGCAGGCAGGATGTCCGACCTTTACGGCAAAAAGAAAGTGCTGCTCATTCTGCTCGCAACGTACGTGATTGGAACGGCTGCCGGAGGATTTTCAAACAACATAGTATTTCTGCTCGCAAGCAGGGTAATCCAAGGCGTTGGCTTGGCGGCAGTCCCGGCGGCTTTCAGCCTGCTCAGGGACACGTTTCCGCCATCAAAACTTGCCATCGCCGTGGGAGTATTCGGCTCTGCGTACTCGGCCGGTTCAGTAGTCGGCCTGCTGATAGGGGCAAGCATAATCCAGCACTTTGGATGGCACTCCACCTTCTTTACCATAGTGCCTTTTGCAGCCATTGTGACGCTCATGATAGCTAGGTTCGTCAAAGAAAGCAAGTCACAGTCAATTCCTGCTGCCAAGGCTCCAGAAAATATCACCGAGAAAAAACGAGCATCGTCGTCGCCTTCCATAGACATGAAGGGGACGGCCGCCCTTTCGGCCACGATAGTCTCGTTCCTTTTGGCGCTGACGCTAGTAGAGACAGGCGTAAGTTCTGAAAACCTGCCGCAGATTGTAGCCGCGTTCATCGCATCGGTAATTTCATTGGCCGCGTTTGTCGCCATAGAGAGAAAGGTCGTGTTGCCGCTGCTCGATCTACGGTTGCTAAGGGACAAGATCCTCCTCCCGTCGTACATCATACTGATGGTCACAGGGGCCACGATGTTCATGGCTTATCCGTCCATAGTGCAGCTGGTAAGGAGCCCGGCGCCGCTAGGATTTGGAGGAAGCGCGGTGGACGCAGCAGATGTGCAGCTGCCGTTCATGATAATGTTCCTGGTGTTTGCAAGCGTGACTCCGTTCATCATAAACAGGATAGGAAATATCAGGCCCATCATCATTGGCGCCGCAATCAGCTTGATAGGATCGCTCGGACTCTTGGCATTCCACTCGACAGGGGTTGCAGTGTCTGCAAGCCTGGCAGTGATTGCTTCCGGGCTGTCGATGATTGCGACCTCGGGATGGAACGTTGTCGTGTCGTCGTCACCTAAAGCGTTCACAGGCATATCTGTTGGAGTAGGCGCCCTCTTGCTGTTCATAGGGATGGCTATCGGTCCGGCGTTGGCAGGAATCTACATGGAGAAGCATGAGACTATCGAAGGAGTCCAAGGGTCGTACCCTTCTCCAGAATCGTACAATCTGGTGTTCCTTACGTCTGGATTGCTTTCGGCAGTCTCGCTTGGGTTTGCGCTGGTGCTCAGATCAAAAGCGCGCAAGGAAATCGAGGCTTGAGGTGACGGAGCAGATATGACGAACCATTTTGTATATCGTGATTCTCGGAAATGAGGGATATATAGAAAATGGCGCGGGGAGTGGGATTTGAACCCACGGGTCCTTGCGGACATGGGATTAGCAATCCCACGCCCTACCAGGCTAGGCGACCCCCGCCCGTCGTCATGCAAATGGAATCCACATTATATTAATCATCAACCGTTAGTTCTTTTTAGCACGAGCATGTCTATTGATACAGAGCCCATGACAACATATCGTAATACCCACGCTTTTCCCAATTATGCACGGCCGTGCTCAAATTATGCAATTATGCACGCTCGAAAACCGGCCCTATGCAACAAGAAATTCGCTTGTAAAAAATAGTATATTGCATTAAAAAGATTATAAAATAGTCATGTACCGTTATAGTATCTTTGAACCTTAAGGAAGCAAACGAGCTCTTTAGGCGGGCAATCATAAAGGCGTACTTTGAGCCCCAACTGCTAAAGATGGACTACCGCAAGTCGACAGTCAAGCATCCTGCGATTGGCGACGACGGCCTGACAGTCGACAGCATTTTGCACCTTTATTTTGACGTCATGACCGGCAACGACTATCCTGACGGCGACGAGTGGTTTTCAATCGAGTACATTTTTCCGCACAACATCAAGCTGCAGGACAGCCTGAAGGGTCCGGACTATTTCACCACGCTGTCTGTCGGAGAGGGCAAGCATTTCTGGCGCCACAGAGAGCTCGTGCGCTTCAAGTACGGCAAGTCAAAGAAACTTGAAGAGTCGCTAGAGTTTCTCGACAAAAAGTACAAGGAGCTGAGCAAGGGCCTGCACGACTCGGGCGTCGTCAACCAGCTAGACTGACGACTTTTTTGCAGGCAGGACCCACTCGCTGTTCTTGTAGAAATAGTTGACGCCGTTCACCATGGCGGTGCTTGGACTCCACTTGAAGGTCGCCTCCTCGTACGAGAACCAGACTTCATCGGCGCCCTTTGGGACAGTCTTTAGCTGCAATGGAACAATGTCTACAAGGTATTCCAGCTTTTCCACGCCCATTTCATACTGCCTATCCCCCTTTGACAAGAGCGGGAATACGACAGGAGTATTTCCGCCCTCAAAGCCGGCAAACCGGATGTAGGTCTTTACTCCTTTTCGCCCGCGCCTTTTCTTCATGTCCTTGAGCACGCCCTTTACCTTGAACCAGCTGTCCATCGTGAATTCCTGGAAAAACGGCTCGCCGAACGGGACTGGAAAGCCTATCTCGACCATCGTGACAAACTGCGGGTCGTCCGCCGGGACCTCAGAGTCTTCCACGCTGTACGACCTTGACAGCGTGTCGTACAGCGTCTCTATCTCCCACGCAGAGGCGCCATAGTAGCGGAAAACTGCAGCAGGCGGAAGGCTCGCCAACAGCGGCAGATGTGTGCCCGCGCAAGATAAAGTCTTTGCGTGTGTGCGTATATGCGTATATGTGCGCTAGATAGCGTTCGTGAATTTCAAGAGATAAACGATGCCAAGGGCCGCCGCATAAGCGACCATCTGCTTCCACGATATCGGGATGCTTGGCGCCTCCAGCTTTATCTCGTGGTTGTCGATAACGCGTGTGATATAGTCGCGGATCTTTTCGTTCCAGATCTTGTACTCTATCTGGTGCTTTTTCAGTATCTGTTCAAGTTCATAGATGACAGGCGACCTTGCCGAGCGGATGTGCTGGATGTACTTTCTCGACACTTCGACTTCGGCCTGTATCGCAATCAAACCCTGCTCGACCGTAAAGAGGCGCACGTGCATCTCCCACGGCTTGGACAGCTTTTTCGCAAGGCCGCAGCCAAGCTGGTTCGGTTTTTTGTTCTCCAGCTTTACAAGCTTGAAACCTTCCGAAAGGAGAGCGCTGACGATTTCATCCTTCTTTATCCTTACCATGAGGCTGAGGTGGTCAAGCTCTATCTCCTCCTGCTTGATGAGGTTCTTTATCCCCTTTGCAATGCTGGTCTTTGGGTATGCGGTAAGGAATTCAGACATTACCGTGGATAAACAGCGATCCAGAAGGCAATATTAAAACTGTGTGCACGCGCAATCTCATCATTCGCTTTTCAGGCCGCGAAGGTAAATGTCCTGCTCTGGCGGCACCGCCATGTCGCGCCAAGACAGCAGCTTTTTTTTGCTCGTCCACTGCACCTTTGCGCCCCTGACCACAGCGGCAGGAGTCGACTCGTCGCTTTCGCCCATCGCCGCGACCCCCATCGTGGCAAGGCCGTCAGCTACTGCCCGGAACGTCACTCTCAGCACGTTGCCAAAGAGGTCCTTTTTGCCTCGCAGGTCCTCGACCGGCTCAAATCCGGCGCACGCTATTGCCACTCCGGTGGTGCCTATGCGCGTAGGCATGAGCCGGCTGTCTGCTATCACCACTCCCACGTTGACGCCGAGGTCTGCCAGAAACGCGTCTCTCAGGTCCTCGGCTGAGGCAAACGGATCGCGTGGGTACAGTATCGCAAAGCCCTTTGGCACGTTTGACTTGTCTATCCCGGCGTTTGGCGCTATCATGCCGTCCCGTATCGCCAAAAGGAACCCAGGCACGCCTTTGACCACATAGTCGGACTCTCTCAGGACCAGCTCTGCAAGCCTCGGCTCCATGTGGCATTTCTTTGCAAGCGCTCGCGCCTTTTTGCCTGCCTTTATCCGCCTCATGTCCACCACCGAGCCCTCGGCCATCGAGACGAACTTGCTTGACACTACTATAACGTCGCCGTCCTTGTACGCAAAACCTTCTTCTTTTAGGCTCTCGTACAGGTTGAACCTCCCGCTTTTCCTTGCGACTTTAATTGCCAGTATCTCCAAGCGCAGTGACGATATTCGCACCCGGCTTAATCTTGCTTTCGCGTTCTCCAAAGGTTTTAATCCGCCATCCGCCAAATCCACCTCAAGTGATACGGTTTTGGCAGCAATGACGATTACCGAAAAGATACTTGCCCGCGCCGCAGGCAGAAATAGCGTCTCGCCCGGCGACGTGGTGTTTGCAAAGGTGGACAAGGTCATGATGCACGACGTTTCGGGCCCCGGTGTCATCAAGGTTTTTTCCGAGTGGGAAAAGAAGGGACTGAAACTGGAAAAGATATGGAACGCCGACAGGGTGTGGGTGACTGAGGACCATTTCGTTCCTGCTGCCGACCGCGTCTCTGCAGAGAACATCATCACGCTCTCCAACTTTACGAAAAGATACGGCATAAAGAAGCACTTCAAGTACGGCCTTGGCCAGTACGGCATTTGCCACACGCTCTCGCACGAGGAGGCGATGGTCCTGCCGGGCGAGGTGTACGTGGGGGGCGACTCGCACACCAACACCACCGGCGCGATGGGCGCCTTTGCAGCCGGCCTCGGCCACACCGACGTGGCGTACGTGCTCATGAACGGCGAGATATGGTTCAAGATCCCCGAGACTCTGATGTTCAAGGTCGAGGGCAACAAGCCGGACCACATCATGGCAAAGGACATCATACTGAAGGTGATAGGCGAGATTGGAACTGACGGCGCCAACTATGAGACGATGCAATTTTCAGGCAACGTCGTGAAAAAGCTGTCGATGGAGGAGCGCCTGACGCTCACAAACATGACGACAGAGGCAGGTGCCAAGAATGGCATAATCGAGCCAGACGAGACCACGTACGCGTACCTGAGAGAGCGTACGGACGCCCAGTACTCGCCGGTGCACGGCGACGAGGGAGCGCACTATGCCGAGACGTTCACAATAGAGGTTGAAAAGATGGAGCCAACGATTGCCAAGCCGTTTTCTCCCGGCAACATCTCTGTCGCAAGGGAACTGCAGGGAACGGAACTTGACAAGGCTTACATCGGCTCGTGCACGGGGGCCAAGCTTGACGACCTGAGGGCGGCGGCAAAGATACTGAAGGGCAGAAAGGTCAAGATCCGCACCGAGGTGCTTCCGGCCGCGCAGTCCATCTACATGAAGGCCATGAAGGAAGGTTTGGTAGAGATATTCATGGAAGCCGGCGCAATCGTCGGCCCGCCGACGTGCGGCGCATGCTGCGGCGCCCACATGGGAGTGCTCGGAAAAGGCGAGATATGCATCAGCACCACGAACCGCAATTTCCCCGGCAGGATGGGCCACGTCGAGTCGCAGACGTACCTGGCTTCCCCGGTGGTAGTGGCGGCTTCGGCAATAACGGGCAAGATAACAGACCCGAGGGATGTGAGAAACTAAAATGGACAAGACATTGAGAGGCAAGGTCCACAAGTATGAAAGGGACAACATCGACACCGACGTCATCATACCCGGCCCGTACTTGAAGATCCACGACCACAAGGAACTGGCCAAGCACGCGATGGAAGGAATTGACCCCAAGTTCCCAGAGAAAGTCCAGCAGGGCGACTTTCTCGTCACCGGAAGCAACTTTGGCTGCGGTTCCAGCAGGGAGCACGCGCCCATTGCGCTTTCGCAGACGGGAATCAAGGCGATACTTGCGCCGACGTTTGCGAGGATATTCTACAGAAACGCGGTGGACGGAGGGTATCTTCTCCCAATAGAGATAGACGCGGCGACTGTAAAGAAAATCTCTGACAAGGACGAGCTAGAAATCGACCTTGCAAGCAACAGGATAACAAACCTCACAAAGAACGAGCAGTACTCCATGAAGCCGTTTCCGGAACTCATCGCCAAGATAGTCGAGGCCGGCGGGCTTATGAAGTACAGGCCGTCATGACGAGAAAGGGCAGGCTCGAAGAGATATTCAGCAGGGCGCTCTACGCCGACGACCCCTCACTCTATTTTGTCAGCTACCGCGACTTTGACAGCATCGTCGAGGTTCCGCTGCAAGAGTTTGTCTCGCTGTCAGAGAATTTTTCAGTGATACCGCCAAGCAGGATAGCAAAGGTTCGACGCGGCGATGAGATATTGTACACAAAAAGGTCAGGACTCTAGGACCCAGCCTTCGTCAAGCGTGGCCTGTTCGCCTGTCGCAGTCGCATAGCGCCACACGTGCATATCGTCTTTTGCCTTTACCACAGACTTGATCTTTGACAGCGACTCTAGCTCATTCTGCAAGCCTTCAAGGTCTGCCTTTGTGGAGTCGTGGTGCTTGCAGAACTGACAGTGAGAGTCGAGGGTCGCAACCCTGCTGTCTGCGTCCACCACGGGGTACGCGCTGCAGGCAAGTGGGCGCTGCTTGTATATCCCGCAGGCAAAGCCGCCGTGCAGGGAGCGCTTTTCAAGGTCGAGAAACGGGCATAAGTCGCCGTCTTTTTGCTTGCCCATCATTTGGTATGCGATTACCTTTTCGGGGCCGGCCTTGTCTCCCACCGCAAGCCGGGGCAATATCCTGACCTCAATGCCTTTTTCCCTTGCAAGTTTTTCAATCTTGTCCTTTTCTTCAGGTAAAAGAAGCACCCCAATTTTGCCAAAGTCAGGAGAAGGATAGTACTCACGGTAGATGCAGCAGTCAGAGCAGCCCTCCACGCAGGCGAATTTCACTGGCTGTTTTTTTCTTCTTCCTGTTCTTGTTGCATTATGCATTGCCACTCGACCGAATCCTTGGCAAGCTCGGATAACTGCAGAAACATAATGTCGTACACCGACTTGGCCTTTTTCAGTATCTCTAGCTCGAACTTTTTCATGCTGCCGTCGCGCTCTTTTTTCTTTGGGTTCGTGTTTTCCTTGTATATGCCAAAGCGCAGCATCGCCTTTTTTTCATAGCCCACCTTGAAGCGCTGGTAGTTCTCCGACATCTGGACCTTTTTCACAAAGCCGGTGTTGTCCTTTTTGTAGTCAGAGCCTCCGTACAGGATGAACCAGTAATGGTCGCCGTCTTCGACAAAGCGCAGCTTTATCTGGTCGTCGGGCCACCAGTCGACGGTCTTGTTCCACAGCTTGAAAGCAGGCATCTTGTCTTGGAAAAGCGGAAAGACGTTCATGTAGACGTCATGGTAGCGGTATCCGACTCCCATAAAGTCCCGGAACCACGTTATCGGCTTGCCGTCGTTGCTGCTACTCAAGACATGGTTGCTTTTGCACCGGCCGCTATAAAAGCCAAGGTTTTAGTGCGGTGCGTACAGAAGCCTTTTACGTAATCCTTATTATGGTGTTTCATACCTCATCCCTCAATGGCGCCTTACCGCAACAGTGTCAAGATACTGGGTGATGTGCTCCAGATTACCGAAGAACACGGCCTTGGCGGGGTCAACCTCACGTCGCTTCTGAGAAAGGCCAACCTCTCTTACGGGAGGCTGGCTGCTGTCGCAGGCAGGCTAGTACAGGCCGGCCTCATACAGGAGCAGCTGCTGGAAGGGCAGAGGATATACGTAATCACCCCACAGGGCAAGGAGTACCTTCACAGGTACAACCAGTTTGCAGAAATGGCAAACTCGTTTGGCTTGAACCTCTAATCTAGTTCAGTTTTGCAAAACAATGCGCATGGCGTTATATCCACTACTACTGAGGCTTTTCGACTGCTTCAATGTGGCATTCGTGGCCGCGGTGCTCCGTGTCGAGCTTTTTTGCCTCCTCGCCAGTTATAGGAAAGCGCTCATTCATCAAGTGCTCCTCGCCTTCCTTTTCCAAAATAACCTTCTTGCAGGTGTCGCATACAAGCTGCATCGTTATGACGCCCATATTTGGACACCCAAAAAGACTCGCAATTGGTATTTAGACTATGCGCCACACACACATACAGGTAGGTTTTTAATGGATAAACGGCTATTCCCGGCCGTTTTATCATGCAAGCAAACCACCAGCAGCTCGACGAAATGGACAAAAAGTTGCTGAACGACATCCAGTGGGTTTTCCCGCTCGCAGACAGGCCATATCTAGAGATTGCCAAGAACTATGGCATCTCCGAGGACGAAGTCATGCGCAGGATAAGCGGGCTAAAGGGCGCCGGCCTCATACGGCAGATAAACGCCATTTTCGACACGAGGCGCCTAGGGTACAAGAGCGCGCTGATCGCGTTTGCAGTCGCGCCAGAGAAACTTGACGCGGTGGCTGAAAAAATAAACGAGCACCCAGGAGTCAGCCACAATTACGAGCGCAACCACGAGTACAACATGTGGTTCACGCTTGCAGTCCCGCCCGACTCGGACATGAAAGACGAGCTGGACAGGATGTCTGCGCTTGACGGCGTCGTGAAATACCGGTTACTTCCGACGTTAAAGATGTACAAGATAGGCGTGAAACTGGACATGGTAAACGAGGACGCAGAAAAACCCAAGCCCACAGAAGAGGTCAAGGAGTTGAACCCAGACAGGCTAGAGATAACCGAGCGGGACAAAGAGTTTGTCCGCGAGTTACAGAAGGACCTGCCGGTGACAAGAGAGCCTTTCAAGGAAATGGCGCAGAACCTCGGAATCACGACCGCAGAATTGTTTGCAAAGGCAAGAGAATACGAAAAGATCGGCCTGATGCGCAGGTTTGCCGCGATACTGCGCCACCGCGACGCAGGCTTTGTCGCAAACGGGATGGTAGTGTGGAACGTGCCGGAGGACAGGGTGGACGACGTAGGGTTCAAGCTAGCGGCGTTTCCGCAGGTGAGCCACTGCTACCGGAGGCCCGTGTACCCCGATTGGAAGTACAACGTGTTTTCGATGGTGCACGCAAGGTCGCTTGAAGCTGCAGAAAAAATGGCAGTCGAGATGTCGGGGCAGATTGGAGTGAGCGACTACAAGATCCTCTTTAGCTCCCGCGAATTCAAAAAAGAGCGGGTCAAGTACTTTGTCTAGCTCGCAACCGGCTTGACGTAAAAGTTCTTTTCGTACATCTCTTCCAGCTGCGCTGCTTCGGAGGTAGACAGGTACTTGCCGTCAGATATCGCGGCAAACATCTCTATCTCCTCGGTGCTTATCATGGTTGGCAGGACGACAGAGACCTGCGGTTGTGACAGGATGAACTTTATCGCCAGTTGTGTTATGTTCCAGCCCTTGCCGCTTGCAAGCGGCTTCATGTTGTCTATTTTTTGCATGGCCTCCTTGATGAACTCTTGCTTGCGGAAGCTGCGGTGGTCGTTCTTGTCAAATTTCGTGTCGGCAGTCACCTTGCCCGTCAGCAGGCCGGAAGCGTCAGGGACGCGCACCATTATGCCGACGTCGCTCTGCGCTGCTGCCTTCATCAGGTCGCGGCCGGGGTCCTGCTCCAAGACGTTGTAGACGGTCTGCACGCAGGTAATGTTGCGGTTTGTTATCGAGAACAGCCCCTCGTCTCGCCAGCCGATTGCCGGGCCGAGCGCCACTCCGTGGCTCTTTATCGTACCCTCTTTCACGAGGCCGTCCAGAGACGCGAACAGCTCGTCGTTCTGGATCGCGTCCATCTTGGGGTTGTGCAGGCTATAGACATCAACATAGTCTGTCTGCAGGCGCTCTAGGCTCTTTTTGAGCGCGACTTGCAGGAATTCCGGGTCGTGTTTCTGCGGAAGCTCCTGGTGGCCGATCTGCTCTGCGCCGTACAGGTCATAGCCCCATTTTGTAGAATAAACGACTTCGTCGCGCATGTCCTTAAAGGCTTCTCCCATCAGCCTTTCGCTCTTGCCCTTGCCGTACATGTCCGCTGTTTCAATGAAATTAATGCCGACGTCGTACGCCTTTTTCAACATCCGAATAGCTTCTGCGTCGTCGATCTTCTTGCCCCACCAGTCAAGGCCGATTGTCCACGCGCCAAAGCCAATCTCGCTTACCTTGATGTCGCTCTTGCCTAGCCTTCTGTATTTCATTATGATGCCAGCACCTCCGCCACTTCATCGGAAATCCTGCCAAACGCCGCGTCGTCGACTGCGGGCCTGCCAGTCGCTTCAAGGTCGACTGGTATCCAGGACTTGCAGCCGGCCCACTCTTCCTTTGTACTTACGGTAATCGGGCTTGAGAGGTTGTATACCCGTAGCAGTATCACGCTCATTGGCTTTTTGGGGTTGTACGCCATTCGTGCATTAACATAGCTTTCGTTCCATATATGGTATTTCTCTAGCTTTTTCAGGACAGAAACGTCATTTACTTCCTTGACCATTTTCGCCTCTGCATAGCCGGTCAGCAGGTTTGCCCCAGCCGGCGGCTGCTCCCTGAGCACGCCGTCCAGCCTGCCGGCGTAATCCGGCTGCAGGTGCTCTCTTGCCTGGTGCTCGTACGTAGGGAACAGCATGAACCTCTCGTGCTTGACCTCAAAGCCCTGCCTGAACTCCAAGATGCCTCCCTTGCGCAAAAGCACCGCCTGCCTGCCTTCCTGCAAAGCCTTGCAAACCACTGCCCACTCTTTTAGCGCCTGCATCCAGAATCACCCGAGACTCTTGAGAATGTCTTCCGGCTTTTTGTGCACGCACACTATCATCGGCGTGTCGCGGACAATGTACCGGCTGACCTGCGTCTCGCGCAGCTGCATTATCAGTTCTTGAAACGCGGGCAGGTCCTGCGTCTCAAATGCGAGCATGAAATCCTGGTCGTCGATTCCAAATGAATAGGTGGTATTGAGGCGCACCTGCGGGAACTTGCGGCCCACTGCGATGTGCTCCTCCATCATCTTCTTTCGCTCTTCAAACGGCAATAGATACCACTCCCTCGACTTTACAAACGGATAGACGATGATGTACTTTAGCGGCTGCTCGTCTGTCATGAACCCCGGCGTCACCTTGCTTGCGTACACGGACGGCCGGCTCGACGACATAAAGACGTACGACGGCGTCACGTACTTGCCAAACACGGTGGTATAGATTTTCGACGCAAGCACCTGGGTCTTTTCGATAGTGTCAGAGACCATCCAGACCATAAGGTCCGCGTCTTCCCGCAGGCCGACAGTAGAGTAGGTGCGCACCTTCATCTTTGTGTTTGCGACTTCGATGAGGCTTGCAAATTCCTTTGCGGCCTCGTCCTTGCCTATCTCGTTTAGCCAGCGCCACTTGGGGTCTACCTTGAAGAAAGTGAAATTGAGATAATACGTTGTTGTCGGTTGTTGTTGCTGTGATGGTTGAGGAGGATTATTGTTTTCTGCCGACAATTTTCAAAAATAACTGTCGGCCCTGCCTTATTTAAAACAAAGCTGCTTATTTGTCCTCAAGGCCAAGCCAGCTGTAGCCCTTGGCTTCAAGCTCCTCGGACAGCTCTTTTCCGCCCGACTTTATGACCTTGCCCTTGGCCACCACGTGCACTTGGTCGAGCTTTTTCATGTAGCGTAGAATCCTCGCATAGTGTGTGATGACAAGCACGCCGGCGCCGGTGTCTATCAGCTTGTTTATCGCCTCGGCGACTGCCTTGACCGCGTCGATGTCAAGCCCCGAGTCCGGCTCATCCAGTATTGCAATGTTTGGCTTTAGCACCAGCATCTGCATGACCTCCGAGCGTTTTTTCTCGCCTCCCGAGAATCCTTCATTCAGATACCGGCCGAGGAACGATGGGTCAAGGCCAACTGCGTCAAGGTTCCTCTTCACGTACTCGTGGAACTCGCGCACCGTGAGGAATACCTCGCGGTTCTGCTCCTCGCCAAGCGACTTGTTCAGTTGGTTGTAGGCGTTTCGCAGAAAGTGGCTATAGCCGACGCCTGAAATCTCGGTTGGATACTGGAACCCTAGAAAGAGACCCTTCCTTGCCCGCAGGTCAGTGGAAAGGTCGTTTATCAGTTCGCCCTTGACTCGTATCTCGCCTGAGTCGAGGGTGTACTTGGGGTGGCCCAAGATGGCGTTTGCAAGCGTGCTCTTGCCAGAGCCGTTTGGGCCCATGATTGCATGGACCTCGCCCTTGTCGATGTTGAGGTTCAGGCCGTCGAGAATCTGTTTACCGTCAATGCTAACGTGCAAATCCTTTATTTCGAGAAATGCCATTTTTTCAGTTTCAGCTCTCCTTTATAAGGTATTTAGACTTAACGGCGTTATATTTCAATCGCGGGTTCTGTTCACTCTCTGGTTGTTTCCTTTGGTTGTTCGGCAGCGGTTGTTGTCAATGCACCTTTTAGCAGTTCCTTCCATCCTTTGACATCTAGCCCTGCTACTTGCGCGGGTGTCTGCCCTTCCAGAGCCATGTGTGGCTTGACAAAGTTGTACGCAATCCGCTGTCCCTCTGACAATGGGGTTTCGTACGACTTCCAACCGCGCTGCACCTTTACGCGCTCCCTCAGAGTACCGTTCATACACTCTATGCGGTTGTTGTTCTCGCGCTTGCGTACGCCGCAGTTCTTGATGTGCTCAGGTACTTTCTTGTCCTCAAACGCCAGCTTGACAACTAGATATGATCTTTTGCGAGTACAGATAATTTGTATAGTTATCATATGTTTTTGCCACTTTTTCTACTGAAAAATGTTCCATTACAATCAACGCGAAACAAATTTGGAAACTGTTTAATAATATACTCTCTAGCTGAGAATGCAATGACTCTCGCATTCATTTTTGTAAACTGCGACGTAGACAAGGGAAGCGCAGCAGAGAAGAGCGTAAAAAAGGTCAGAGGAGTGGTCGAGTCCCACGAAACCAGCGGCGCGTATGACATTATACTAAAGGTCAAGGCCGACACGGAATCCGAACTTCGGGACATCATCAGGAACATAAGAAAAGTCACGGGCGTCGGGGCGGCCATCACGAGCATAGTGTACGGAAACGACCAGTCGGCAGACTAGATAGTTTTCAGCGTTTCGTCAGCGACGTTCAGGCTATTATATTATTACAAGAATAATATCAAGAGAAAAGAAGAAGAGAGGTCACTGTACCGTTACAGTGCCTGTCATGAACGGGTGGACCTGACAGAAATAGACGTGCTGGCCTGTTCCCACTTTTTCCGCCGGGATGCTAAACTCCTTGCCGGGTTCCAAAAAGCTAGAGTCAAACAGCTTGCCATAGTCTGCATCGCTAAAGCTCTTGCCGCTAGTTGCAGTGTGCTGCACGTTGTCGTGGTTGACCCACTTTATCAGCGCGTCTTTCGGGATAGGTTGCGATGAAGCAGGGTCATAGGACGGCTGGCCCTGCACCGACGCGCCCGCAGGGATTGAGATCGTGACAATGTTGGAGAACTTGGACTCGTCGACTGGTCCAGAAGCTGCAGTGCTGTTCTTTTGTTCTGTTGATGCTGCGGAAAGTGGTTTGTAGTACGGCGAATCGCTAAAGTTGCCGGGCTTTGGAACCGCCTCGACTATCATCCATTGGTACGACAAGTAACCGGTTATAGCACCGAGGACGAGCAAAACGGGAAAAGCGACTGCTCCGGGTTTTGCCATTTCGTTCGCTACTTGAGATGTACCTATATTAATTCCCTTTGGAATCTCTTGCACTTTATTGCAATCGGGGTTTGGAATGACTTTTATTCCGCCGTCCTATACACGCCACCAACAACATGGCCAAGAGCGCTGGCAAATGCGCCGCATGCGGCACCGACCTCACGTTCAGGTACAGGCCGATGGACGGATGGAACGTCTCGGGCTTTATCTGCGGTGCGTGTTACAGCCAGAAACTGCTGGAGCACTATATCGAGCCGGACAGGCGGGGCATCACGAAAAAATAGAACTTTTCGGAACCTCTGAAAGCCATAGGGCAGGAAAGGCTAAATACTAAATTCCGCTCTTTCTCAGGTATATGCCAACTGGATACATACTCGTGAACTGCACTCTCGGCTCCGAGGAAAAGATCATAAACGAGATCTCCAAGCTGCCAGACGTAAAGGAAGTCAGGGGCACGTACGGCGTTCACGACATCTTTGTGAAGGTCAAGTCCGACAACACAGAGTCGATGAACCACGTGATCACAAACAAAATACGCAAGATTGCAGGCATCACGTCGACCGTGACCCTCGTGGTAATCGAAGAGCAGGGCGGAAAAGGCTAATCTAGCCGCTCTTTAGGTTTTCCTTCTTTTTGTCATCTGCCTTTACCCTTTTCATTTCAAAGAATATCAGAAACGTGCATACTACTACTATCCCCCATCCGATGGCACCTACTACAACATAGTTGTTGTATATGGGAATGAACAGGGCGATGGTAGCGACTGCGGCCCCGGACCACCAGATTACCAATAGAGCTGCAAGGTAGCGGTTCATTAACTGGCTATCCCCTCACGTCCTCGTCAAAGCCCTTGAACGACTTTAGCACCTTGCCGCAGCGCCGGCAGCGGCAGTATTCCACAAAGTCAAAGTCGTCGTATTTCCGGTATGCAAACGACTCCTCGTGGTCGCAGAACAGCTGGCGCAATCCGAGCAATGCCATTACACTGTTGGCGCCGCCGGATTCATTACCGTTTCGATCAGAATTGTGATATAGAGGGTATGCTGCCATGGCAGCCAGGGCCCGTAGCGTAGTCAGGATATCGCGGCGGTCTTCGGAACCGCAGGCCGTGGGATCGAAGCCCTCCGGGCCCGCTTGTTATTTTACTACTTCTTTGATGTCTTTTTGCTATGGCTGCTGCTCTTGCTTACCCACTTGTCGCCGCTCTTCTTGTACTTTTTCTTGACCGCGTTCCACGCGACCTTGTGCGCGATTTTTTCCGGCGTGTCGCTTTTCTTGCGCCTCTTGTCCGGGTCTTTGTATTCCTTCAGGGCGCTTTCGTGCGCCTTTTTAAAAGTGCGCTGGGCTTTTTCCGGGAGAGTGTCTATCTGCTTTTTCGTCCTCTCTGACAGTTTGCCTCTTGGCATGGGTACACTAGCGAAAAATAATATTAAAGAGGTTCTTTGGGCTAGAAGTTTTCCCTGTCCAGCCTGTAGTCGTCAAGCAGTTTTTCAATGTTCGTCATCGTTTTTCCAGATAAGTCTGCTATCTCTTGCTTTGCCGGCGGGCTCTCCAGGTAGTTTGGTATCCTTGCGCTGATGCGCTCCTGAAAGGTGGGGATGTGCTCGTTCTGGTAGAACACGCCAATCGGAATCTTGTCGCCCCACTCGTTTGACTTTTCAATCACCTTGCCCATCTTTTCGTTTATCTCTGCAGGGTCGTGGACAATGCCGTCATAGCCAGTTTCTTCCAGCTTGTAGATGCGCGGCATCACTTTCTTTGTCACAGGATCGATGTTGCTGCTACCAGAGAACCATTCCTTGGTGTTGATGTCGTTGTATGTCGGGCATGGCTGCAGCACGTCCACAAACGCAAGCCCCTTGTGCTCCACCGCTTTCTTGATGATATCCTTCAGGTGGCGCACGTCGTACGAGTAGCCTCGCGCGATGAATGTAAAGCCGGCGACAAGCGCAAGCGCTATCGGATTTACAGAGTTGTTGACGTTTGGCTGCGGCAGTGACTTGGTCTTCATCCCAAGTTTCAGAGTCGGCGACGCTTGCCCCTTTGTCAGCCCATAGACGGCGTTGTTGAATATGATGTAGGTCATGTCCACGTTGCGCCTGCCGGCGCTCACGAAATGCCCTGCGCCGATGCCAAGCCCGTCGCCGTCGCCCCCCACTGCTATGACCTCAAGGTCAGGGTTTGACAGTTTTGCGCCCTGCGCAAACGGCATCACCCTTCCGTGCAGTGTGTGTATGCCGTACGTCCGGATAAAGTGCGGCGTCTTGCCCGAGCAACCCACGCCGGAGAATATCGTTGCCTTGTGCGGAGGTATCTGCATGTCTGCAAGTGCCATCTGGATGGCGTTCAGTATGCCAAAGTCGCCGCAACCCGGGCACCAGTCGTTGTGTACGTCTGTCTTGTAGTCTGCCAGTTTAAGTGCCATTTTTCAACACCTGTCTCTTTGGAGCCTTGCCGCTCTGTATTCTCTTTACGGCGTTATAAACTTCCTCAAGTGACATCGGTCGGCCGTTGTACTTCACCACTAAATTGTCGGGTTCTATGCCGGTGTGCTGCCGTACGAGAGCTGCCAGCTGCGACGTATAGTTCATCTCGATGTCGACAATCACCTTTGCGCCCCCTATTAGCGATTTTACCAGATCCGCGGGGAACGGGTTTAGGAGGCGCACCTGCACGAACTTTGTCCTAATCCCTTCTTGTGCCAGCTTTTCCATCGCGTCGAGCACCACGCCCTTTGTCGAGCCCCAGCCGATTATCGCTATTTCTGCATCTTTGTCGCCGTACACCGCGGCCTTGTCCTCGTCAGGTATCTCTTCCAGTGCAAGTTCCATCTTGCCCATCCTCTTTTCCATCATCCTGTTGCGCACCTCTGGGTCCTCGGTGATGTGGCCCTCCTCGGTGTGCTCGTCGCCCGTGTTCCAGAAAATCGCGCCTTCTGTGCCAAGCGGAATCCTAGGGCTAATAGGATCGTCTGAAAGCTTGAAGCGCAGATAATTGCCGGCAGTCCCCTTGTCTGCGTCGGTTATCCGAGTCGCTATTGCGCCCCTCTCTATCTTTACCCGGGCAGGGTCAAAGACGGGGCAGGTGGTGAGGCTGTTTGCTATGGCCTTGTCCAGCATGTGTATGACTGGCACCTGGTACTTTTCTGCATAGTTGAACGCTTTTACCGTGTCGTAAAAGCTCTCCTCGATGTCGCCGGACGCAAGGACAATCCTTGGAAACTCGCCGTGGCCGGCGTGGATTGCAAAGTGCAGGTCGCCCTGCTCGTGCCTCGTGGGAAGGCCTGTGGACGGCCCTGCGCGCTGGTACAGCGAAACTACGACTGGCACTTCGTTGATGCCGGCCCAGCCCATCGCCTCTGCCATCAGCGAAAATCCGGGACCAGAGGTCGCAGTCGCGGACCTTGCGCCCGCAAGCGCGCCTCCTATGGCCATCGTGATTGCGGCTATCTCATCCTCTGTCTGGACCACCACAGTAGAGCCTTTCTTGCCCGAATCGTAGAGTTCGAGGACCTCGTTTGATTCGAGAAACTCGCTGTCGTCCGACGCTGGGGTGATAGGATAGTAGGTCTGGAACCGGCAGCCTGCCACCATCTTGCCCAGGGCAGACGACTGGCTGCCCTGCACGGCAATTATGCCCGGCTCCGGCGCCCTTGTCGCCAGCCGGTAGTCAAAGCCGTCCCTTGCAAACTTGGTCTTGGCGTACTCGTAAATGTGGTTTGCAGCCTTGACGTTGAGCTCTGCCACGCGCTCTTTGGCGTGAAAGATGTGCCTTATCCCCCTTGCGAGGATCTCGCTGTCAAACTCCAAGAGCGCCATCGACGCGGCAAGGGCCATCACGTTTGTCATCCTTGCAAGCTTGCTCAGAGACGGGTCCTTCATTTTCTGCGCAAAATCCTCCAGCAGCTGGAAGTAAGGCAGTGGATAAAGCGTGACACCGCGTCTTTTTGCGTGCTCCAGCGCGCCCTGCACGGTCGGCTCCAAGCCGGCCTTTTCAAGAGTGTTCTGGATTCGCGCCGCGGCGTAATCGTCAACCGTCGGAACCTCGCTCAGCTTGGTCGCAATGGCGTCTGAATCGTAGAATATCGCGCCTCCCGGCGTAACCTCATCAAAGTGGCGGAAAACTGTCTCGGCGTCAAACGACACCAGCACGTTTATCTCGTCCACCGGCGACCTGATGCGCTTTTCTGCCACGCGCACCGTAAAGTAGCTGTGCTCGCCCTTGATGTTAGAGTAGTATTCTCGCTTGCCAAATACGTGGAGGCCGCCCACCGCGCAGGCGCGAGAGAAAATGTTTGCCGCAGAGTCGACGCCGCTTCCCTGGGCGCCGCCGATTACCCAGCTGAGCGAGTTTACTTTCATTACATGAAAATCTTTCCAGTGCTTGCTTTTAATGGTTTACAGGTCTTTTTATCCGCCCGTTGCGGCGTCTAAAAGGCAGCACTCGCAGGCGTCTTTTTTGCCGCAGTACGGGCACACGCACATGCATGATTCGATGGGGTTGCCGCAGTTGTCGCACATGGCAACTTCCTCGCTTGCCGTCACTACTGCCTCAACGTGTCCAAAGTTATTATACTTTTTATTTCGACCGCATCAAGTTGAGCGCAGAGCCGGCCCTGAACCACTCTATCTGGGCGGAATTGTACGAGTGCTTTAGCTCTATCTCGTCCGTCCTGCCGTCGGCATGTGTGATGACGCATTTCAGAGGTTTTCCTGCCTGCATGTCCTTCAGTCCGACGATGCTCAGCCGGTCGTCTTCCAGTATCCTGTCATAGTCGGCAGGGTTTGCAAACGTGAGTGCAAGGACGCCCTGCTTTTTCAGGTTGGTCTCGTGTATCCTCGCAAACGACCTTGCAATGACGGCGGCGCAGTTCAGGTAGCGCGGAGTCATGGCCGCGTGCTCCCTGCTAGAGCCCTCGCCATAGTTGCCGTCGCCGACGATTATCCACTTTATCCCCCTTGCCTTGTACTCGCGGGCAACGTGCGGGAACGACTCTACCTGCCCGTTCAATTGGTTCTTGCCGCTTCCGACCTGATTGTTGTAGGCGTTGACCGCTCCAAGTAGGAGGTTGTCGCTTATCCTGTCAAGGTGCCCGCGGTACATGAGCCAGGCGCCCGCAGGCGATATGTGATCGGTGGTGGTCTTGCCCTTTGTCTTGGCAAGCACCGGCAGCTTTTCAAAGTCCCTGCCGTCCCACGGCGCAAACGGCGCGAGCTGCTGCAGTCTGTCGCTGTTTGGGTCTATGACCACCTGCACGCTGTCAGAGTCCTGCGCCGGCGCCACGTACACGTCTTTTGCATCCTGAAAGCCGGCCTTTGGAACCTCAGGGGCCTGCCCAGGCGGCTGCAGCCTGAATTTCGTGCCGTCGGGCGCCGTCAATTCATCGGTCAACGGGTTGAAGGACAGCCTGCCTGCAAGCGCAAGCGCGATCACAAGCTCGGGACTGCCGATAAAGTTCATTGTCTCCCGCCTGCCGTCGTTTCTGCCGGGGAAATTGCGGTTGTACGAAGTGACGATTGTGTTTGGCTCACCCTTTTTCAGCTCCGGCCTGCTCCACTGGCCGATGCACGGGCCGCAGGCGTTTGCAAGCACGTTGGCGCCAATCTCCTGCAATATCTTCATCTGGCCGTCGCGCTCTATCGTCGCGCGGATCATCTCCGAGCCAGGCGTCACCTGAAGCGAAATGGGCGTCTTTAGCCCATGCGCCTTGGCCTGTTTTGCAATGTCGGCGGCGCGGAACATATCCTCGTACGAGGAATTGGTGCAGCTTCCGATGAGGGCGACAGAGATGCTGTCGAGGTAGTTGTTCTTTTTCACGTCCTGCGCCATCTGGGACACCGGCCTTGCAAGGTCGGGCGTGTGCGGGCCGACGATGTGAGGCTCTAGTCTCGACAAGTCTATCTCTATCACCTGATCAAAGTATTTTGCCGGCTCTTTTTCGACCTCCGGGTCTTCGGTCAACAATGCCTTGTGCTTGTTT
>DASUXB010000081.1:0-3575 GCA_036378195.1 Nitrososphaera sp. | reverse complement strand
CGCCGCTATGTCTTCTCTCAGATAGTTCATTACCTGTTCGTTCCGGTTAAAACGCCCGTCCTTGAGCTCGTCCATAAACTCCTCGAACGAAACGTCGGTCCCAAACTGCTTTGCAAAGCTGCTGTCTCTCTCAAAGAGGTCGATTGTAAAGAGGTTTGGCGGCGGGTTTGGCGGTGGGAGGAATATGGTGACGTTTCTAAATACAGGATCAAACGTCCCATCAAGCGGCTTTGACAGCTGCTGCATGTCCTCGTCGGATAGCGTTTTTCCCCTAAGCGACGGGTCGAGTATCATCATGTCCGCCCCGTTTACCATGATGTGGCCCGGGATATACGAATGGATGGCCCGCAGCGACAAGTCGCCTGTGAGGTTCTCGCTTCCGTCCGGGTTTTCTTCGTGCTCACTTGGCGCCGGGTCAGGCAGCGGCTCCCCAAAGGTGTCCTGGTAAGCCTTTGCCACCATCTGCAGGTAGACCTGCACTACCTGCTCCCTTGCGTCTTCTGGCTTCATCATTTTGTCTATCACTAGGTCGAGGTACATCTTGCCGAGCTTTACCGCCACTGTATGCAGCGCGATGTTCTCGCTGTTCCTCGGCTCGCCTCCAAGGATTATCTGGTCCTCGCCGTGGTCAAGGACCGTGCTGAGGTTCAGCCTCTCGTCCTCTATGCTTCCCGGGTTTGGCCCGTCGCGGATGGTGTTGTAGAGGTCGTGCGATACCAGCTGCAATACCCCCAGATCTTCAAGCGTGACCCTGTCGCCCTTGTTGTAGACGCCCACGAGGTTCACAGACGTGCCGTTATCTGGTATCGTGACGTCGCGCGTTACGCTCCTGTCGTTGACGTTGTCCTGCCAGTGGTTGAAGATGATGCTTATCGGGGCGACTCCAAAGGTCGAGGGGCCTCCTTCGCCGAGGGGGACGCCTTCTGCATTCTGGTTCCCGACGGTCACCTCATACGTCCTGCTCGATGCGCCGGTAAACGAAAAGGGCGTCAGTCCAGAGGCCACGGTCTGTATGCCCGACCTGACGGTCGTCCACATGTGGAGCTCTTCGCCGTTAGCCGTCACCGCACTCACTGTGAGGTTTGGAGGCGTGGAGACCTTTTTGAAAAAGGCCACCAGCGTAGTATCTTTGGAAAGCAGCACTGCCTTGATGTTGCTCTTGCTGCCATCCTGCCAATGGTCAAACGCGTAGCTCTGGCTGTTGCTCACCTTGATGGTAAATATCGTGCCAGCCTGTCCTGCGGCTGTCTGAGGAGCAAACCCCGACTTGACCATGTCCGGGTTGGATGACCGGATTTCCACCAACACGTTGACTGGATTGCCGTCCGGCAGGGAAAACGCGTTTATGGTGAGGTTCTCCGATTCTGCTGCTTGTGCCGTGCCTATTATCAGCGGATACGCCGCATAGCCTGTCAGCAACAACAGGATTGCAAGCGTGCATCCTGTCGCCGCCCTCGTACTTGAATTATTGGTATTATTAGTGCTCATATACCCCTGCGAAACAGGAGAAAGATACCTTAAAGAGATTATGGAAGGCCAAGTCCAACACATGTTATCTATAAATATTATGTGAGAAAAATGTGCGTCGTTGCTACAAGATCTGATGCGATGTCTTGTCATGGCATCGCATACGAGATAGATGCAACGATAGGTGAAAGCGATAGTGCAGAACGGCTGAACTTCTATTTTCCGTACCGGCGCACCCTGCGCTGGTACGTCCTGATGGCGCGCATCAGGTCTATCTTGCGGAACTCCGGCCAGAAAACGTCCATGAACATGAGCTCACTGTATGCGCTCTGCCATATCAAAAACCCGCTCAGGCGCTTTTCTCCCGATGTCCTCAGGATGAGGTCCGGCGACGACTGGGGCAGGTGCGACGTGTAGAGGCACGCCTCTATCGTCTTTTCGTTGATGTCCTCCACCTTAATCTCGCCGTTCTTGGCCATGACTGCAATCTTTTTCACGGCATCCACAAGCTCCTTCTGGCCACCATACGCGACTGCGATGTTGAGGAACATCTTTTCGTACTCGGCAGTCGCCTCCTCCAGCCTGCTCAGTATCTCCTGCAGGCTGCGAGGGAGCCTGTGCTTGTCGCCGATGGCCTTTATCTTCATCTGCCGGCTGTGCACCCTCTTGTCGTTGTACAGCCTATTCAGCTTGACTTCGAGCAGCTTGTAGATGTTCTCAAGCTCCTCGTCGTTGCGCTCCAGGTTTTCGTTTGAAAGGATGTAGAGCGTGGTTATCCTGACTCCGATGTCGTGTATCCAGTTGAGCAGGTCCTCGGCCCTGTCGGCGCCATACGCATGGCCCTTTTCCGTGTCGAGAAAGTGGTAGCGGGCCCACCTCCTGTTGCCGTCCAGGATTATCGCGACATGGTTTGGCAAGGGCTGACTCAAAATCTCATTTTCAAGCCTACGCTCGTAGTATGAGTAGATGCGGCTTGCGTGGAGCAGGGTGTCCATGACCGCCCTGCCTCCCCTGTCAAAATCCTCGCTGAGGCCCATCTACACCTGTGTGATTCTGTGCAACTATATTTCAATATTCAGGAGAATTGAACCATAACCGACGAAAGGTCAGATGCTTGCACGGCCCGCCCAATGCACGGCTTGCGGGCCGGCGCACCTTTTTTGCTAGTTTCCTCGATTCACGTCACGTTTCAGCTGCTATCAACAGCACGACTGAAAGCCTCTCCATCCCTCGCAGGCAGCACGGTTGCAACTGGCCCGCATCTCGCACCATTGTGCAAGCGCTGACCCATGCCGCCCACATAGCCAGTATGTTGTTATCTCCCTCCTCCCGCTCTTTTTCTTCTTGTTTCCTGCGTCACCTGCATCTGCTTCAGCAATTTTCCTCATCATTCGTCTTGCTGGCCGAGGTTCTGGGCTTTCGTTTCGCATCCCTTGCTTGCTGTGTCGTTTAATGAAGGCGCTAGTCAGCTTTGTGGACGCTTCTATTGATTCTGCATTAACCTACCAAAATCTTGGTTCTGTTTAATCTTCAGGTGTTATTTTCAGTTGTTGAATTTCCGTTGGCGAAGTATGGAATCAACTTTTGATCAAGCAATCTCAACATTTCTGGAGTATAATCTAGATACTCTTTTACCATATCAAGTAGTTTATTGCAAGAATCACGGATAATATTTTGGTTCAAAGTCTTTAGGTTGGTATAGTTGTATTCACCTAGCGGATACCTTGATACACTATCAATTCTTTCAAAACATCTAGGCAAAAATATCCAAAGACCATGCATCCGAGAAACATTGTCTTTTACTCGTGGTTCGGCTTTGATGATTTGATATGATTTATGGTATGCGGCAATCATTTCATGATACCTTGACACATGATATTCTTGTTTGGTATTGGATACTCTCTCAACGAAGTTAAGTGCAGTTTCTATCTCGGTTGATGTCATAGTACCATCTTTCTCTCTTCTTTTCTTATCCTCGTCAAGAAGATGCCACCAAAGGTCATGGGTGGATGCCCTATTATTATGCCCCAGTTTCTTAGATCGCAATTCACCTTCAACCTCCGTAGCATCTCTTTTCCTTAGCTCGATCTCTGTATATGCCAGAATAG
>DASUXB010000080.1:0-3676 GCA_036378195.1 Nitrososphaera sp. | reverse complement strand
CTTGAACGAAAGCTGCCCAGAGCCGTTTGGCGCAATGTCTCCGCTGGATGCAAGTTCCTTGCCGTTGGATTCTATTACCAGCTCGTGCTTGGCGTCAGTCGGGTTTGCTATCTGCACAGTGTTGTCCGCGTTGGCAGTCATTTTGAGCGTCGGGTTGTTTCCGCCATCGCTTGTTAACCACCGGTAGGTTTCATCCACTTCCTTTGCACTCATCTTTATAGGAGAGGTAGTAGCAGCAGCGGAAGTCGTGGTATAGCTTGATGGGCTGCCGCCGGTTGCTGATGATGCTGCTGTTGCGGATGCATTATTCTGGTGTGTTCCAGCAGCAGAAGACAATACGGCTATTGCTGCGCCTAGGACTGCCACTGCGATAACTATCGGAACAACAGTCTTGGTCTTTTTTGTTGCGTTCATATGCAAGTCAAATTATCTAGTTTTACCACTTTTATAGACAGGACACGATTCCCACTGCTGAATGCCACTCTTGGTATCAACGCTACAAAATATCACAGAGCATTATGCAGAAAACAGGCAAGAGAGAAAGAGAGAGAAAGACCAGGCAAAAAGTGACAAATGAAAGCTGGCTTGACCTTTGGATTTGAAAAACCGCTCGAAAATTACTTTTCGTGCTGTTCGGTGATACAGTATCTCATGTTATCTTGACTCATGGACGGAACCGCGTACAGCCCAAACTCGGCCGCGAAGGATAAACGGGGCTGCCTCATCTTGAAGTCTCAATTGTCTTTTTACTTCCTCACGCAGGATTGATAGGCGGTCGCGGCCGACACGTTTCACGTATGCGCCGGCCGGGCCTTGACCCGTCAGGAAGGGCTCCCAATAGTCCTGAAAAGATTTGAAATTCATCTCAACTTCCAGTGGCTGTTCGTGGATATCATCAAGTGCAGCAGACCTCCACAGGTCGGAGAGCTCGCCTGTGCGGCACAGTGGCATATGCTTCTCATGAAGCCTGCTAGCGTTTGCGTCCACAGCCACCGCGGCATCCCAAAACACTCGTAACATCTCCATACCGTCGCCATAATCCCACACCGCCGCGGCAATTCGCCCTCCGGGTTTTGTTACCCTCTTCATTTCAGAGAGTGCCCTAGGTGCATTTGGGACGAAGTTGAGCGCAAGCAGAGATAGGCTATCATCAAATGCTGCGTCCGGAAAGGCAAGGTTTTGTACGTTACCAATTTCAAAGTGAACCCTGTCGGAGTAATTGTTGCGGGATTTGGCGTAGCTGATATACTCCTGGGAAATGTCGATGCCCACTACCTGACAGCGTGGTCGGAATTCGGCGATGGCAAAAGCTAGGACGCCTATGCCACAACCAGCATCAAGGATCTTGCCGCCGCTATCAGGAATCCCTGCAAATTCTGCCAGGTGTGGCGCAATCAGGCGACTCCACCGACCCATGAATTTATCGTAGGCATAGGCGTTGGTGAACATATGCAGGACTTGTGTTGTTGTTGGCTCAGGATTCTTTATCTATTTTTAGATTGCATTACAACATTGTATGCAGCTACCGAATCTGGGAATAGCCATCAGGTGTCTTGACGATCCTCGGTTCTTTATAAAGCCGGTCAGAGCTGCCGAGGAAGCAGGGTTTCAGAGCGTCTGGCTTGTCGAAGTCAACGACGTTGACACGGTAGCCTTTGCCTCTGCTCTTTCGCAAGTCACAAACAGGATAAGGATCTGCACGGGAGTTGTAAACTCGACTCTGCGTCTGCCTACGCTGCTTGCGATGGGCGCGGCGACCGTGTCAAACCTCTCGCAAGGGCGCTTCCTTCTAGGCGTTGGTGCAGGTTCCTCTCCGATGAAGGATTCGGGTTCAAGCGCAGGAGACAGAGTGACAAGACTTCGCGAAACGCTCCAGTTGCTTCGCGGTATCCTCTCTGGTGCCAAAACCTCTTTTCAAGGCTCTCTCTTCAAGATCCAAGACTTCCAGCTCGGATTCACTCCAAGGTATTCCATTCCGCTCTACGGCGCGGCCATGGGACTAGGGATGGTAAAGACTGTCGCGGAGGTTGCTGATGGAGTACTCCTGATGCTACCAACACTAGATTACACCGATCGTGCCGTTCGCACCATTCGCTCAGTAACTAGAAAAGGGCGTGCGGATCAATTCAGGATTGCCTGTCATTTTGTTACAGTAGTGTCAGAGAAGGAATCGATACTTGATGCAAGGCGTGCAGTAGCAAGGTTCTGTGCGATACCTCCGTATCACGATAGCTTCATGAGGATGGGTTTTGCCAATGAGGTGGCAAAAATAGACGCGGCTCTGAACACTAGCTCAAGTGAAGCGTGGCGGTTTGTTCCCGCTGAGATGGCAGACAGGCTAATCATTCATGGCAATGCTGAAGAGTGCGTCAAAAGGATCTCAGAATACATCCGGCTCGGCGTAACTGACCCAATCATTTATCCTTCACTTCCTGACAACAACAGCAGCAGCCCAGAATCTCTGGAGAAAGTGATCAAGAGCTTCTCACGGTACACTGGATAATGCCAAGGGCACCCGCAAGTCTGGTAGCTGTTTGAGAAGAGTTAGGTGGGCCGTAAGGGATTTGAACCCTCGACCTTTCGATTATCAGTCGAACGCTCCACCAAGCTGAGCTAACGGCCCGTTTGTTTCAAAACTGGGAGCGTTATTTAATCGTCGCTACCCTGTGTGTAAAAAATCATTATTTGCAGTGGCAACCTGAGATAACGTATGGAACGCACGCGGCGGACCTCAGGCTCGCGGAGCAAGGCCTGAGAAATCCACAGGATATGGTCGGGAATGGATGAAAAGCGTTGAGCAGGCTAGAGCAGTACACTTTTAACCCCATCTTTCGGAATAATGTCGGGACCACAAATAGGCAAGAAAAAGGTACTTTCTGAATCAGAGCTGAAGGAAATGGTCATGCCGCAGCAGGGCGAGCTACTAGGCCGCGTGATAAAGCTGGTCGGCGGCGACAACATCATTGTTAAATGTACCGATGGCAAGGTGCGCACGTGCCGCATAAGAGGCAAGATAAAGCGTAGGATGTGGATCCGCGACAACGACCTTGTCCTGGTCGCGCCCTGGGATTTCCAGTCTGAAAGAGCAGATATCATCTGGCGCTACATCTCGGCTCACGCCGAAAAGATGAAGGCAGAAGGCCACCTGCAAGGATTAGAATAATACACTTAAATTATCATTTTTTCAGCGTTAAGTCTGTGGGCTGGTAGTTTAGTCCGGTAGAATACCTGCCTTGCATGTCTGTGTGTATGTCATACAGGCAGAGGACACGTAGGTGGTCGTGGGTTCGAATCCCACCCAGTCCACTATATCATATCATGTACACATTGTTCATGCCAACGCAAGCAGGCTTTCTTTTGAAACAAATAAGAAAAAGAGAGCGAGCCCAAGAGCCGCTCCGGTACTGCACATTCTAAAAAAAGAAGAAGAAGAAGAAAGGTATTACGAGGTGCCTGCTGATGCTACCTCGATTGTCCCCTTCATCGTGTCCGGATGGTACTCGCAGTGGTATTCAAACGTGCCAGCCGTTGCAGGCTTGAACGAAAGCTGCCCAGAGCCGTTTGGCGCAATGTCTCCGCTGGATGCAAGTTCCTTGCCGTTGGATTCTATTACCAGCTCGTGCTTGGCGTCAGTCGGGTTTGCTATCTGCACAGTGTTGTCCGCGTTGGCAGTCAT
>DASUXB010000079.1:0-16299 GCA_036378195.1 Nitrososphaera sp. | reverse complement strand
AGCAGGAAAAGGTCGCGGCCGAGGCCAAGTACCTCAAGCTTGCCGCACTTTTGCCAAACATGCTCCACGAGTCGGTGCCTGTGGGCAAGGACGAAAAGGACAACGTGGTTGTCAGGACTACCGGCACGATAAGAACTATTGTCGACAAGCCCAAGGACCATGTAGACATTGCAACCGCGCTGGACCTGTTTGACATCGAAAGGGCGGCCAAGATCTCTGGTGCAAGATTCTACTTTTTGAAAAACGAGCTGGTGCGCATGAACACTGCGCTCGTGCATTTTGCGCTTGACTATTTGACTGAAAAAGGCTACACGCTCGTACAGCCGCCGTACATGATACGCAGGCAGCCGATGGAAGGCGCGGTAATACTGGGCGACTTTGAAGACGTCATATACAAGATAGAAAACGAGGATCTGTACATGATAGGGACGTCAGAGCACGCCATAGCCAGTATGCACATGGACGAGATACTGGAGGGCAGGCAGCTGCCGGTGCGCTATGCCGGCGTCAGCCCATGCTTCCGCAAGGAGGCCGGCGCGCACGGAAAGGACATGAAGGGGATATTCCGTGTGCACCAGTTTGACAAGGTGGAGCAGTTTGTCTATTGCCGGCCGGAGGACTCGTGGAAGGAGCACGAGCGCATGCTGCAAGTCTCGCAGGGGTTCTTTGACGCGCTGGGCATCCCGTACCGCGTGATGCTCCTGTGTTCGGGCGACACCGGCAAGATATCGGCCAAGACGTACGACATCGAGGCTTGGATGCCCGGTCAGGGCGCGTACCGGGAGATAGTGTCTTGCTCAAACTGCACGGACTACCAGGCCCGCAGGCTTGCGATACGCTTCCGTGACAAGACAAACGAGGACACAAAACTGGTGCATACGCTCAACAGCACCCTTGTTGCGGTACAGCGCACGCTCGTCGCAATAATGGAGAACTACCAGACGCCTGCAGGCACCGTGGAAATACCGGAGGTCTTGCAAAAGTACATGGGCGGCCTTGCAGAAATCAAGCCCAAGTCCTGACGCACAATATATATTCTGGAGGCCAAGTGTGGTTTTCGATGGTCAAGGCAGCAAAGAAGGGAGGCAGAGTCCGCGACAAGTGGCGAGACAAGCAATGGGTCATCGTCAACAAGCCATCAGGATTTGAACCGCCCGGATCAGTTAACTACGTTCCCATAACCGACGGCGAGCAGGCCAAGGGGAGGGTGATTGAAAATACACTCCATGACATGATGAAGGGCAACCCCGATCAGACCATGGACCAGCACCAGATAAAGATCTTCATCCAGATTGACAAGATAAACGACGGCACAGCAAGCACCCGCTTCAAGGGCCACGAGTATGCCAAGGAATTCCTCCGCTCGCTGATAAGGCGCGGAAGCTCCATGGTCACCTTTGTGCATGACTATACTACGCAGGACGGTCACACCTTCCGTGTGGCAGTAGTAGCCTTTACGCAGAGGCGCGTGAACGCTTCGAAAAAGCACGAGATCCGCATGATAGCCCGCCGCATCCTGTCCGAGAAAATCCCGCAGATGACAGTCGAGCAGTTCGTTCAGGAAACGACAGGCAGCAAGCCCGGCGACATACCGCGGGAGACAAACAGCTTGCTTGGCGCGGCAATCATGAATGAGGCGAAAAAGATCTCGAACATACGCCACATCGGCATAAAGAAGACCAAGCTGATCTCTACTCCTGAGTCTAGGGCAGTGAGCGACGCCAAACCGGTCGAAGCAACGGCGGTGGCCGAACCGGCTCCGCAATAACTTTTTAGTCCCTTCCCTTTTTCCTCTTTTATTAGATGTCTGAGGAAATACGCTTCTCCTCTGCAGAGGTCCAGCTCGTGCTCCACGCCACGGAGGACCATGGCAAGGTGCTTGCAGCGGTTGAAAAGGTGCTTTCCGTGCCGGCCGCAAGCTTTGAGGGCGAGCAGTCGGAGGGCCATTATGGCAACCAGATAGCGCTCCTTGGCGCCATGGTCGCAAGCAAGGACGCCAGCGCGCTTGCAGCCAGAGTAGTCTCTGCCCTGAACCGCATCGACCGGCAAGAACTTTCCGACCACATCGAAGAGTACTCTGACGAAAAGGGCAACCTCTACCTGCGCCTTGACAAGCAGAGGCTCTGTCAGGGCAAGGTGTCGCTTGCAGAGTCTGACGCGGTGAGGGTCAAGTTCAAGCCCGTCCACCGCTACAAGCCGTCAAGCAGCCTGCAGAGCTACAGGGGGCTACTCTCTTCAATCGAATAGACCTCTCTGTGGGCGAACGCGCCGTTTCTGCAGCAAAGGCGCTTGGCCTGCGAGTAGGAGCCGCAGCAGCTGCAAGTGAATTTTCCGATACCGACATAATTTACCGTCTAAAGAACCTGCCACCAAAGCCTGTGAAATACGATTACCTGCTGGTTACTGAGAATATTGACGAAGTTTCGCGCACCGACATACTTGCACTGCGGGATTTCCGCAGGGCGAAGGAGAAATTGAAAAAAAAGGCCAAGGCCGGCGCGGGGATAGAGATCACAGTCGAGCAGGCACGAAGAATGGACGCGGCGGGAGTCGCAAGGTGGGTCTCTGACGCATACGATCTGTACGAATTCTGCCAGTCGTCGGGCTTTCAGTTCGTGCTGTCAAGCGGGGCCGGCTCGCCGGCAGGCACCGTGTCGGGTCAGTCCTTTGACGCGATATTGAAGGTGATAGGCGTCGATCCGTGCGAGCACTGGAAGGAACTTGCCGGCTGGCTTGAATCGCGCCTTGAACGGAGGGTGCGCACGTGCTAAAGAGGCGTGAAAAGAGGCGCTATATCTCTGTCATGTGCGAGGCGGCTGTAGGAGAAGGAGGGGTTGGCGCGCTTGCCGCAATCCAAAAGCGACACGCAGAGCTATTTGGCAGCATTGCGCTTGAAAGGGCGTCTCTTAGGCTGATAAAAGACGAAAACGGTGCCGTGATAATTCGCTGCAGCCTTGCAGAGATAGAACGCATCCTTGCGACAGTTGCGCTATGCAACCCGCCAATCGTCACACTTGACATGTCGTCCAGCATGAAGCGACTAAAGCGCAGGCAAACATAGGGTTTTATCTTGCAGGCCCTCTCTATCAAACGGGGATGAGGTGAGTTTCGCTGCTCCAGACTGAGTCAAAAGCGATGAAGATCTCGCGACGAACCGACCCATACATATATACTAAAAATAACATTTTCTGGAGGCTCAGAAATGCATCTGCCAGCGATATGCCGTACTGGTAGGCGCATATAGATGATTTACACTGACCAGCCCATCAGTATTCGGCTGATAAGCGAGGCTTATTACCTAAAATCGCCGCCCTGTGAACATGTCCAAACCCTTCGATACAAAACGCCTAGAACCAAGAAAGAACAGATCTGGTCCCTATCGATGCAACACATGCGGAGATTTTGCAACTGTGGAAGCACTCTTTCAGGTGCAGGGTGGAGGTATTATTGTAATGCAGAGGTTCTGTGACATGTGTTTGTCTAGTGCAGACTGTGAACTTTGATCGAACAGTGTGATATTTTTTTGTAGTCCGCTGGAAACGCGCGCACAATAGCTATAGACACTGCACAAGATGAACATATAATTATCAGGGACGCCTCCTTGGAACCATATGGAGCTGGCCTACGACTACCCTCTCTACCGACCTCCGTCAGAGGCCAATTCGCTGATATTCCAAGTCACGCTAGGCTGCTCCTTCAACAAGTGTTCCTTCTGCAACATGTACCGCACCAAGGAATACTCTGAACGGCCGTGGGATGAGATTCGCGCGGAGATAGACATGATGGCAAGGTTCTACCCAGACACGCGCAGGATATTCCTCGCCGACGGCGACGCGCTAAACATGTCCAAGGACAAGCTGGTGCAGATACTGCAGTATTTGTATCAAAAGTTTCCCGGCATCGAGCGCATTTCCTGCTATGCCATGCCAAAGAACCTCCTGCAAAAGACTGACGAAGAATTGAAAGCGTTACGCGCCGCCGGCCTGCACATGTTCTATGTAGGGATTGAAAGCGGTAACGACGTTGTCTTGAAAAAGGTGACAAAGGGCGCGACTGGCAGGTCGATAGTCCAGGCGTGCAACAAAGCCAAAAAGCACGGCTATATCCTTTCGTGCATGGTAATCCTCGGGCTTGGCGGCAGGAAATACACAAAGGAGCACATCGCCGACACTGCAAAGGTATTGAGCGAAATAGCGCCGGATTATGTGGGCGCACTCACGCTGTACCTGGAGGAAGGCGTGCACGACGAGTTCATGAACAAGTACGGCGAGCCTTTTGAATTCATCGACGATATTGAGGTGCTTGAGGAGCTGGAACGCCTCGTCCAAGGCTTTGATCCAAAGACTCCGGTAGTGTTCCGCGCAAACCACGCTTCTAACGTCTACTCTATCGGCGGGACGATGCCCGATGACAAGGGCAAGATGCTGTCGCTCATTGAAGGGCTAAAGTCGCATCCAGAGATGCTAAAGCCCAAGTTCCTGCGCCGCTTTTAAAGGCCATTGCGCGAAGCAAGACCACTTAGCGTTATTATCTCGTAGCCTTGCTCATTAATGGACTTGAGGAGCATATCGAGTTCTTGCATCTGCTTTTCATCTAGCTCGTCATGAAAGTTCAGTCCGTCTCGCCGTGCAAACTCCATCGGGTGCATTGTGACGACTGCAAATCCGTTTTCCTCGATTCCGCGTTTTATCTCTGACATTGTCTTTTCGTGATCGTAGCCAAGCCAGCGAGTATTGTCTTTGTTCAGGTCGCCTGTCTCTCCCGTTTCCGGATAATGCCACAACCCATCATCCCTTTTGTCGTATGGTGGCTTGTCATACGTCATGTTTGCGCTCACGTACAGGATGTTGTTCTTTTTTGCAGCCGCAAATGTGCTGTTGTTCACAGCATTATATGGCGCGATGAATATCTGTGGCTTAAAGCCAAATATGCTGTTTAGTTTTTCGTTTGTCTTTGTCATCAAGTCCGACTGCTCTTTCTGACTGTAGTGAGTGAACCATTCGTGGTTCCACCCGTGGTTTGCGACTTCAAGGCGTCCGGCGGCGACGCCTTCTTTTACATACGACACTATTTTCTGGTCCTGGCCAAAGTAGTTGCCGATAATGCCCACAGTAAGCGGTAGATTGTGCCTTTCAAACTCGTCCATCAGCTGGATCTGGACTCCCCCGAGGTAGTAATCCTGGATGTCGTCCAGCCGGAATGCGACGCACTTGCACTTTTCCACAGGTGTCTGCTGCTGGGCGTTAAAAATTGGCGCAGCGACAACGGTAGCAAGCAGTAGCACTGCGCAGCCTGCTATTGCAAGTGCAAGCTTCCTCATTTCCCTTTGCGAGTGTGTGCAAACCTAAGGTTATAGTAATCAATTGCGCGATAGGATTCTAGGGGCGGAATACTGAACAATGATCTGCACCCCGCCTACAGCGCCTCGTCAAAAGGATTAAAAGCCAGCCGGCGGTTAGGTGTGCAAACGATATGTACAGCGGGGAACTTGAGGTACAGGCCAAGCGCAAGGCGCTGGCAATTTTGCAGGACGAAATCAGCAAGATTCTGGGCTCTTCGCGAGACCTTTCTACGCTCACCTCGTCGCTCATCAAGGACGACAACAACGACATGCAGGCCTGCCTTGAGCGTATGCGCAACAGCGAGGAGGAAGTGGAGAACCTCCGGCGCAAGATAACAAGGGAAGTGTCGGAGCTCGGCGGCCTGATGGCAAACCGGGAGGACATTTTGCGCACGGCGTATCTTATGGACGACGTCGCCGGCTACATCAACGGCATCGCGTTCCGGCTGGCAAACATGAAGGGCGAGACGCTCAAAAAGGCCCAGTGCGACGCAGACCTGCAGGAGCTGGTCGGTATGGTAGTCGACGCCATCTTCAAGCTGAACGAGATGGGCAGGGCTCTTTCGATAAACCCTGCAAGCATGTTCGAGCTTGCGCAGGAAATGCAAAAGCTGGAGCACCAGGTGGACGCCAAATACAGAGCGATGATAATCAAGGCGCTGGGCGAGATTACAAACAACAAGGATCTCTTGCTTTTCAAGGACGCGGTCGAAGGCATCGAGGGCATGGTCGACAAGTGCCAGGAGGCGTCCGACTCATTTACGATACTTGCGCTTGGAATGTAAAAGAAAATGGTGTAGATGTCGACGACATCAACCGTAGCAAATGGCCGGCTTTTTGGCAACAGGATTATAGTCTGGGACATTTCAGACTCGAAAAGGCTGTACGGCTCGGGCTACTACGGCAAGCCCATCGGGGTGCCAAAACCAAAGGGAGTAGAGTTCGATGCACCCCTCGTGCTTGACCTGATGGAAGGCTGTTATCTTGCCGAAAAGGGCAGGTTGAAAATATCGCAGATGGATGGAAACAAACCAGTCTCGCAGACCGAGATAAGAAAGGTATGCAAAAAACAGTACGTCGACTTTGACGCCAAGTACCTGGTGTTTTCAGACCTGCGGGAAAAAGGCTACGTGGTTTCGCCGGGGATAAAGTTTGGCTGCGACTTTGCGGTGTACGAGCAGGGGCCGGGAATCGACCACGCTCCGTACCTCGTGCAGGTGTTCAGGGCGACCGACGAAATGACTGCTACCGGTGTCGTCCTTGCCGGCAGGCTTGCCACCACCGTGAAAAAGCAGTTTATACTTGCGATACCAAAAGTGACTGAAAAGAAAATAGAGTACGTCGGCTTTGACTGGTGGCGCGCCTAGGCCGCTGCATCTTTCTTTGGCATGTCGAACTTGACATAGTTCTCGCCCGATATCGTTAGGCGCGTGGAGAACTTGTCAGAGCCCTGCTCCAGCCAGCCCTTGTACCGAACCGAGTTCTTGACGATATCAGTCACGCTCGGCTTTTTCTCATTGACTTCCTCGTAGCACGAAAGTATCTCGCCGAACTTGACTTCATGCTGCTTGTTGAATTTTGTGATATAGTATGCAAACACCGCGGTTTTTTCGTAGTGGTTCTGGGGCTTTTTCTCTGCATAGAACTCGCGCAGCCCTGGCTTGCTCTCGTTTGCCTTCAGGTCGACCGGTATCGGCGGGAGCGTGGGCGCCACGCGCGGCGTGTGCTTGGCCGGCGCCGCTGCCGCCGGCTTTGGAGCAGCAATAGCTGTTGTTGCCTGCCCATCTGGCGCCTGCTGCGGCACCTCCTGGACCTCCTGTGGGAGCGCAACCTGCGCCTTTAGCGCGATGTTTTGCTGCTGCATGCCACTTGCTATCGCCTCCTTTACCGCCGTCTTGAATATCTCCTCGAATTTCTCCAGGTGCTTGTCGACGAAACTTTCCTTGCCCTCCAGTTCGACGATGCCCTCCTTGACGTTTATCGTAAATCTTGCTTCAGAATTATTTCCCGAGCTCAAGCCCGCGTAGTATTTTCAAAGCTTCTTTATCAAGTTGGTGGTGCACCTTTGCAGCTTTGCTAAAGAAACTAGTTAAGCAAAGTTCCGGCTTTCTTAAATATCCGTATCAGAAATAACTTGCGCCTTATGTTTTCGGTCAAAAAATTGGGCAAGAACGGGATGTGGGGAACGGTGAGTCTGATAGACGAAAACGGGTCTTTCCGGGGAGAGGCCAAGTTTGAGACAAAGGAAGATGCAGAGAATTACCTGATAAAATTCAAGAACAGGATGAAAAAGCCGGTCGACTTAAAGGTGTTCAACGAATCTGAAGGCGAGGAGCCCAAGAAAAAGGACAAGAAACACTGACTGACTATTTTGCGCGCAAAGGCAACAGCTTTTGCCTAACTTTCTGCGCCATCTTCTCAAGCTCTTCCTCCGGAGCGACGCGCCTTGCGGGCCACTTGCCATCTGGGCTGTCGTCTGAAAACCGTGGGACGATGTGCACGTGTACATGGGGGATTATCTGGTTAGCGGCAATGCCGTTGTTCTGACCGACGTTGAACCCGTCTGCACCTGCTGCGGCCACGACTGCCTTGGCTATCCTTGGTACCTCTGCATACAGTTTGCCAACTTCGGCCGGCGGCATGTCTAAAAGAGTGTCGTGGTGCTTGGTCGGTATTACCAGCGTATGGCCCGGGTTTATCGGGTACTTGTCCATTATCACGAGCAAGTCGTCGTCCTTGTAGACCTGGGCGCTTGACAATTCGCCTGCTATTATGGAGCAGAATATGCACGGCTTGGGCATTTCTCGCGCCTGCTAAGATTTAATGGATGTTTATTTCTTGTGCTTGGTGCATATGCTTGTCCCGTATCTGGTAAATTGTTCAGCTGTTTTTTTGACATTGACACGCTGCAACGCTATGATGCCCTTGATAGCCAATTTTAAATAAGCCAGATTCTAGACCTTTTATGATGGCCGAGACAGTCGAGCTGGAAGACTTTGACATTGCGTTTTCATTCCGTTGCCCCAAGTGTGACTATGTCAACGAAGAGGTGCCTGCCAAGGACCTGTCGAGCGGAAACGCCGAGTGCGGCATGTGCGAGACCGTCTTTCGCGTTGAGGGCCTTGATGGCGTCAAGATAACGGCAAGCCTCGACTGAGAAGATTGAGAAACGCCAAGAATCTTAAAATATACACCTTGGGCTTCTCTCATTCTATATGGAGCTTCCAAGCAGAAAGGTTGTCGAAGGAGCAGCAAGGGCGCCGCACAGAGCAATGTACAAGGCAATGGGCCTCACCGACGAGGACCTGAACAGGCCAATAATCGGCGTCTCTACCACTTGCAACGAGGCAACTCCCTGCAATATCCACCTTGGACAGCTTGCGCAGAGCGCCAAGAGGGGCGTGAGCGAGTCAGGCTGCACGCCGCGCGAATTTACCGCCATAGCGGTTTCTGACGCCATTGCGATGGGCCACGAGGGCATGAAGGCGTCGCTTGTCAGCCGGGAGATAATAGCCGACTCTATAGAGATAATGATGAGGGCGCACGGCTACGATGGCATCGTGGGAATCTCTGGCTGCGACAAGAGCCTGCCCGGCACGCTCATGGGGATGGCACGCCTGAACTTGCCGTCCGTTTTTGTGTATGGTGGCACCATAATGCCGGGCGAGTGGAACGGCAAGCAGGTGACCGTACAGGACGTGTACGAAGGCGTTGGAGCATACGACGCCGGCAAGATGACTCTGCAAGAGCTTATCAGCCTTGAAAATGTCGCCTGCCCGACGGCAGGCTCGTGCGCAGGCATGTACACGGCAAACACTATGGCGTCGATAAGCGAGGCACTTGGAATGTCGTTGCCGGGAAGTGCGTCGCCGCCCGCAGAAAGCGAAAGGCGTCACGAGATATGCTACAACACTGGCAAGGCTGTGATGAACCTGATTGACAATAACGTCCGCCCGCGGGACATACTCACCTACGAGGCGTTCGAAAACGCGATAATGATGGCAAACGCCATCGGCGGTTCCACAAACGCTGTCCTGCACTTGCTTGCGATAGCAAGGGAGGCAGGAGTAAAACTGAATCTAAACGACTTTGAAAAAATCCGCAAAAAGACACCACACATTGCCGACATGAGGCCGGGAGGCATGTACGTCATGCTGGACCTTGACAAGATTGGCGGGGTGCCGGTCATCATGAACGCGCTGTTGAAAAAAGGCATTCTCAACGGCGACGTCATGACCGTGACGGGCAAAACCATGAAGGAGAACCTTGCGTCGATGACGTTTGACCTGAGCCAGGGCAAGGAAAAGGTGGTGAAGCGCCTTGACGAGCCGATAAGCAGCGAGGGCACGCTAAAGATACTGAAGGGCACGCTTGCGCCTGATGGCGCGGTGGTCAAGGTCGCAGGGGTAAAGAGCAAGAAATTCAAAGGAAAAGCACGCGTCTTTGACAGCGAGGAAAAGGCGTTTGACGCAGTGTCCAAGCGCAAAATAGTCGAAGGCGACGTCGTGGTCATACGCTACGAGGGTCCAAAGGGCGGGCCTGGAATGCGCGAGATGCTTGCAACCACTGCCGCAATCGTGGGGCAGGGTCTTGGCGAGAAGGTGGCGATGGTCACAGATGGCAGGTTCTCCGGGGCGACCCGAGGGTTCATGATAGGTCACGTGGCGCCAGAGGCAATGGTGGGAGGTCCAATTGCACTTGTCAAGGAAGGCGACGAAATAGTCATCGACACGGCGACAAGCAAGATAGATCTGATGGTGTCAAAGGCCGAATTGGCAAGGCGGGCAAAGAAATGGAAGCCGATAAAGCCGCACTACAAGTCAGGCGCTCTTGCAAAATACGCGTCGCTTGTCCAGTCGGCGTCTGAAGGCGCAATCACCGTCCCTAAACTTTAAATGCCTATCGAGGAGCATGAGGGAAGAAGGCTAGAGGAGAGAATGAAACAGGATGGTAGCTTTTGGCCGTCTGAACTTGGGCGGCAAGATAAGGATCGAGCCCCTAGCCACGACTGAAGACCAGTTCACACTTTTCAAGAAACTCTATTCTTCCTCAGAGCGCGCATTCATCCTCGAATCGCTCGTAGGCCCAAAAGAGCTTGCCGAGATGTCCGTCATCGGCTTTGATCCGGAGGTCACGGTAACCTGTGACTCAAAGGCGTTTATTGTAGAAAGACGCGGCAAGATAAAAAAGCAAAAGGTGACAGAGCCCCTGTCGCAGCTGCGCCAGCTCGTACCAGAGGTAAAGGACGACACGTTCCGCTACATCGGAGGCGCGGTGGGATACATCAGCTACGACGCAATAAGGTTCTGGGAGAGCCTGCCCATTGACAGACGCAAGGGCAAAAACACGTTTCCCTTGATGGAGTTTGGGATTTACACAGACGGCATACTGTACAACCACAAGGAAAACCGCGCCTACTACTTTTATCTGGGCAAGTCGAGGCTGAAGGAGATAAAGCGCAGGCTGGCAAAGGCATCAGCAAAATCTGCCCCGTTTTCATACACCGAGCCACGTAGGAACATGACCAAGGAGTATTTCGCAGGCATGGTCAAAAAGGCCAAGATATACGTCTATGACGGCGACACGTTCCAGGTGGTCCTTGCCAAGAACATCAAGTTTGACGTAAAGGGCGACATGTTGCGCTTTTACGAAGCGCTCCGGGAGGTCAACCCGTCGCCCTACATGTACCTGATGAAAATGGGCAGAAGGTGCATCATCGGCTCTAGTCCGGAGATGCTGATCCGCGTCACAAAGGGCTATGTCGAGACATTTCCCATAGCCGGCACGAGGCCGATAGTGGAAGACGAGAAAAAGAACGAGGAGATGCGCCAAGACTTGCTAAAGGACGAAAAAGAGCTTGCCGAACACACCATGCTAGTGGACCTTGCAAGAAACGACATCGGCAGGGTGTGCAGGTACGGCACGGTCAAGGTGAACGAACTGATGACCGTCAAGCGCTTTAGCCACGTGCAGCACATCGTCTCGCACGTCACGGGCAGCCTGCAAAAATCCTACGACTCGTATGACGCGCTAAAAGCAGTATTTCCTGCAGGAACCGTGTCGGGCGCGCCAAAAGTGCGCGCGATGGAGATAATCGACGAACTGGAGCCTGACCTCCGAGGTCCGTATGCGGGCGCGCTGGGCTATTTCTCATTCAACGGCTCGTGCGACTTTGCAATAACGATACGCTCGCTTTTTGTCGACCAGAACAAGGCATACATCCAGTCGGGTGCCGGCATAGTAATGGATTCAGAGCCTGAAAAAGAGTGGGACGAAACGGAGCACAAGGCAAACGCTCTGCTCTCCGCGCTCCGCAAGGCCGCAAACTGACTTTTCGCTCAATTCCAGACTGCTTTCTGGCCGTTTTTGCGAGCATTTCGTGCTTGGCGTATGCTCAAAACGGGCCCTTGTCGGCGGTCAGCAGTTTTGCCGGCTGCAAAAATGATGTTATTGATAATGTAATGATATTTACGATTGCAAATTGAAGTTTATAGTATTGTGCTAATGTTATTAGTTTAAAATAGTGTACACTATAAAGTAGCAATATACACGATTGCATTACTAAAAAGAATCTAGTGGTTTGTAGGCGGCCTTGCAAACATGTTGTCCGCGTGCATGTGGTAATCAACTGCAAGCGACGGGTCTTTCTGCCTGCCTGTGAGGATGCCGACAACCACATCGTCCTTCTTTATCGTGCCTTCTTTTCGCAGCTTGCGCACGCCTGCCGGCACCGCGCCTGATGCCATTTCGCAGTCAAAGCCGTTCAGGCCGACTATCGACATGCCGTCGCTCATCTCCTTGTCTGTCGCCTGTACGACTATACCGTCGGTGAAATGAAGCGCCCTGAGAGCCTTGACGATGTTGGCCGGCCTTCCTATCTGTATCGCAGTCGCGTGCGTCTTGGGCCTAATTCCGCGCTTGTCAAGGTCTGCGTAATACCTGTCAACCATGCCAAGGTCCGGCCTGCCGTCGTTCCACGATAGCTTTTTGCCCTCAAACATGCCGTTGTAGAGCTCGTACAGCGTGTTTGCGCCCTCGGCATTAACCACCGCGAGCCTCGGAACCTTTTTTATCCAGCCCCATTCGTACAGCTCGATTAGCGCTTTTCCACAGCTGGATGTGTTGCCCAGCGCGCCGCCGGGATACACTATCCAGTCCGGCGGATTCCAGTTCAGATGCTCCATCACTCTGTAGACTATGGTTTTCTGGCCTTCTATCCTGAATGGGTTGACAGAATTTACGGTGTAGCCACCCGTCTCCTTGGCGTTTTTGAGAGAAGTTGCAAGCGCATCGTCAAAGTTGCCCTGCACCTGGATTACCTGCGCACCAAACTGGAACGCCTGGCCGAGCTTGCCCGGCGCGATCTCGCCCTTTGGGATGTAGACGTCGCACTGGATGTCCTCGTTTGCAGCATACATTGCGGCAGAAGCAGAAGTGTTACCGGTCGAGGCGCAGATGATTTTCTTTACCTTGAGCATCTTGGCGTGCGTCACGGCAGTCGACATGCCGTTGTCCTTGAAAGACCCTGACGGGTTATAGCCTTCTGGCTGGAGGAAAAAGCTGCCGTGGTTCATGTCCGCATAATCTGCAGCCTTGCTCATGTTGTACGGTTTTGAGAGCCGGCCTTCTGAGCCGTCTAGCGACACCAGCACGCGTGCACACTCGTTAAAATCTTCAGTATCAATGCCTGCAAAGTTTATCAGGTCACGAAAACGCCAGACGCCTGACTCGTTGTAAATGTTGCCGCCGTGGTTGCGCCTCTGGTAAAACTTTTCAATGAGGTCGCGGCTTGGCCTTGCGCTGTATTGAATGTCAAGAAGCGAGCCGCACGTGCACCTGTAAATGTCATTGTCGATGCCGTATGATTTGCCACAGTCCGGGTTGATGCATTTTTTTATGGCGTGCTCGGCCATTGTGATGTCCGGAATGAGACGTTAGCGCTTGCTATTTAGGTGTTTTTACTTTTTGACGCTCTTCTCGTACATCTTTAAGATCTGCTGTATCACGCCGTCCATGTCGTCCTCGCGGACCTCCGGCGAAGCCGCGTTCTTTAGCAGATTGTTGATGGTGGATGATATCTCAGAGCTGACCTCATCAAAACTGTCCATGTCGCTGTAGCTCTGCTGGTAAAGCCTTCGCAGTTTCATCGCGTACATCTGCGTCTGCTCGTTGAGGCTGATGTTGTAGCTGCGATTGTTTACCTTTATCTTTTCTTTTATCATCCGTATCTGACCGGGGTTACGGGTGTTTAAAATACTTGTCTAATGAGATTAGATGCGCTTTGTCATCAGGTACCTGTCGTGGTCTACAAAGCCGTCGTGTGCGTAAAACCCGATGACTGCGCTGTTGTGCCTTGTCACTTCTAGGTGCAACGCTTTTACCTGCTGCTTTTTTGCCGCTTTTTGCGCGTGTACAAGGACTGCTTTTCCGATGCCTTTTCCGCGGTATTCCTGCAGGATGAAAAACTCGTCAATGAATGCATCGCGTCCACCGAATTCCAGACTGTAGCCAAGCGCAAGCACAAGGTATCCCACGGGTTTTCTGCCGTCAAGCGCTAGAAGCACCGTGCCAAGCCTGCGGTCCTGCAGCAGCCTGCGCATAGCATTTCTGGCCTTTTTCCTGTCAAAATCGTGGTGGTCATAATCATAGTACATTTCCATGAGCGCAAACAGTGCGTCAAGATCGCCTGCACGCGCTGCGCGTATTCTGTACGACAACGTGTATTCCGCCGTGCCCATGTTCAAAACCGTTTCGCTGCGTGAGGTGCACGCGGCATTTGTAACCGCCGTGCCCTGTTACCGCGGTTACAATAGGCGTCGGTACAGCCGTTCTTTTACCCGATTGCCCGCAAAGCATTGCTAGGTGTCATCATAGTCAAGATGTCATTTGGTAACAAATGGGTAAAACCACAAGGAGAAAGCGCAGGACACAAGCTGATCGAAGGCATTAGGCCGCAAGCACCCCTAAAGCCGAGAATCGAAGAAGCACAAAAGAAATTGCAGATGCAGATACAAAAGCTGGACGCGATAAACTCGCGCATCAACGAGAAGGATCAGGTGATCTTCAAGCGCGTCGTCCTTGCCATGCAGAGCCACGATGCTCAGCACGCACGCGTGCTTTCAGGCGAGCTCTCGCAGATCCGCAAGATGGGCAAAATGATAGGCTCTGCAAAACTTGCGCTGGAACAGATCCAGTTGAGACTAAACACGATAACAGAACTTGGCGACGTCGTGGTGACGCTGAGCCCTGCAATGTCCGTGATAAAGGGACTCCAAGGCGGCCTTTCGGGCATGATGCCAGAGGCAGACCAGTCCTTTGCGCAGATCTCAGACCTGCTTGGCAACATCATGACAGACTCGGGACAAATTCCGTCAGGCGAGATAGGCGGATACACTGCGGTCAACGACGACACTGCGAGGATAATGGAGGAGGCAAGCGCAATCGTGGAAATGAACATGAAGAACAAATTCCCCGATCTTCCTTCCACCGGTGGCTCGCAGAGATCCACCGCAGAGGCTTCAGGCTACTAAAAAAAGCCTCCCTCTTTTCTCTTTCTTTTCTTACTCTACTTTTTCCCCGTAGAAATTTTTTGCAGTTGCTTTTTTATTCTCGATATCGTCGGGTAGCTGTAGCCCTTCTCACGGTACGTACGTATCATCGTCTTCCAGTTATTCAGGCGCCATTTTGCCTGGTCGGCGCTAAGAAGGTGCGTCTCCCTCTTGACCATGCTCTTTCGCCCCGGCAAGAGATATCCTCCACTTGCAGCAGTGTAGCGGTTGTACGCAAAACGCAAGCCAAAGAGCACGTCGTCTGCCGGAAGCGAGTTGAGGTAAGTCACAAGTTCCCTTCCCTGTTCCTCTGACAGCTTTATCCGGAAGGCAAATTCTCTTGCAGGCATGATTCTTTGTTGCAGACGGGTGTTAATTAACTTTGTTTCTAAACTCGAATTTAGAAATATACTCTAGATTACGCCCGTCTTTCTGCCTGCTTTATCAAAAGCATCAATCGCACTTTCAATGTGCTTCTTTCCGTGCATTGCCGTGAGCGAAACGCGCAGACGGGCCGAGCCCTTCTTCACCGTAGGGTAGCGCACGGCCTGCGCAAATACGCCTTCTTTCAAGAGTTTCTTCGAGAATGCTACTGTCTTTTTCTCGTCGCCTATCATGACAGGGATTATCTGGCTTGACGAGTTGCCGAGGGTGAATCCCTGCTTTTTCAATTGCGTGGAAAACTGCCCAATATTTTCAAACAGCCTTTTTTGCAAGCCGCCTTTTTTTGCCAGCGGAACTGCGGCCGCCGCAGCTGCGCAAAAGTGGTCTGGAAGAGCAGAGGTGTAGATGAACTGCCTTGAGGTGTTGACCAAGAGTTCGCGTATTCTGGCGCTTGTCGCCACGTACCCGCCAAAGCAGCCTAGGCTCTTGCTCATGCTGCTAATGTGCACATCGACCTTGGCACCAAACTTGGCAGGAACTCCTGCAAATTTCGGGCCAAAGATAAAGTCGCCGTGGGCGTCGTCAACCATTGTCAGCGCGTCGTACTTTTCTGCGATCTTGCAAATTTCGCCAACGTCGGCCGATTCGCCGTCCATGCTAAAAACGCCTTCTGTTATCACGATTTTCCTTCCTGCCGCCTTTGAGACAATGTCCTCCAGGTGCACCATGTCGTTGTGCCCAAACACTTCTATTCTGGCGCCGGAGAGCCTGCAGGCGTCGATGATGCTTGCGTGGTTCAGCTCGTCGCTGAAAATGGTTGTATTCTTGTCGGCAAGCGCCGTGACAGCTCCAAGGTTTGCCGCGTATCCTGTAGGATAGACGAGTGCTGATTCTGTTCCCCTGTGTTTTGCAAGTGTCTCTTCCAGCTTCATGATGGCCGGATCGTTTCCCGCGATTAACCGCGAGCTGCACTGCGATACCTGCCTCAATGCATTGGCCGCTGCCTTTATGACCCTCTTGTCCTGC
>DASUXB010000078.1:0-2583 GCA_036378195.1 Nitrososphaera sp. | reverse complement strand
GCAGACGAGTTCATTGACTTTGTCAAGGCCGAGTTTACCGCCGGCAAGATGATGAAGCTTGCGCTGCACCACCCAAAACTCGCCGCGCGCCAGCTGTTCAACATGGTCCTGAAAGGTTGACAGATTAACCGATTGACGATTGCCGCACATAATTCTCGTTAAGTTTTTATATCTTCATTAGACCAGCATGGGTGACTTGGCTGGAGAGACCGCTGCAGACTTTACGCCAATTCTTTACATGCTTGGCTTTGGTCTTGTAGCCTCGGTGCCCGCCCTCATCTTGTCGAGGCTGGTGTCGCCAAGGCGCCGCTACAACCCGGTAAAGTTCTTGCCGATGGAGTGCGGGCAGATGCCGACGGGCGAAGGCCGCTCCCACTTCATGATGCAGTATTACGCTTACATCCTCATGTTCGTGGTCTTTGACGTAATGTCGATATTCCTGTACGCTTGGGGCACGGCCCTCTTTCACATCCCAAGGACCGCCACGCTTCCGATAATAGCTTTCCTTGGAATAATGTTTGCAGCGATGGGCTATGCTCTGTATCTTGCGGGGAGGAAGGGAATTTGGTAAACATCATTATGCTAGCAGGTTTTAAATACAGTCACGGCGAAGTACAGGTGGAGGAAGATTTGCGTAAATGAACAAGGAACTGGTAACCCCAAGCCCGAACAACTTTAACGTGCTGGTGACCAAGCTGTCTGACGTCCTGGTCAGGGCGCTTGACAGGCCCCTTGGATACGCAATCAACTGGGGTAGGATCTGGTCCCTGTGGCCGGTGCACCTTGAAACGGCGTGCTGCAGTGTCGAGTTCGGAGCTGCCTCAAGCCCGAGGTACGATGTCGAGAGGTTTGGCATCATCGAGGCGTTCGGCTCGCTGCGCATGTGCGACCTTATCGTGGTGCAGGGCACGGTGACGAGAAAGATGGCCCCGAGGCTGAGAATGGTCTATGACCAGATGCCAGAACCCAAGTACGTAATAGCAATGGGCGCCTGCGCAATCACTGGCGGACTATACATCGACTCGTACAACGTGCTCCCAGGGTGCGACGGCATAATCCCAGTCGATGTCTATGTGCCGGGATGCCCTCCGAGACCTGAGACCCTTATCCAGGGCTGTATGTTGCTCCAAGAAAAGATCAAGAGACAAAAGATCAAGTAACATGAGCGACAACGAAGAGCAGAAAAAACCAGCTCCGCCAGCCAAGCCAGCACCGGCAGCTGCAAAACCCGCTGATTCTACTGCTAATACTAAACCCGTACCAAAGGCGGCGCCACCTGCGCCGGCCAAGGCAACGGCCCCGCCAGCACCGGCAGCTCCAAAACCGGCGACAGCTGCAGCTCCTCCTGCCAAAAAAGAACCCGAGCCTCCAGCATTTGAAAAAGGTATCGCGCAGCAGCTCGTCACGCGCTTTGGCGACGCAGTCAAAATCCTTTACATTAGACCCCTGCGCATCAAGGTCCAAGTCGAGCCTAGCAACATTGTCGAAGTCGCGTCGTACATCCGCGACAACATGGGCTTTGACCACGCCGAGAGCGCTTCAGGCACCGATTATCCGAAGGACCAACAGATAGAGGTCGACTACCACCTCGGCTCGTACACGCGCGACGACCTTCTTGCGCACGTCCTTGTTCTCGCTACTCGAACTAACCGCGACGACGCTCACATCCCAAGCTTAATTAACGTCTTCAAGTCCGTGGAGTACCACGAGCGGGAGACGTTCGAGATGCTGGGCGTCTACTTTGACGGCCACCCGAGGAACGAGAGGTTCCTCCTGCCAGAGGACTGGGCCGACATCCCGCCGCTGCGCAAGGAATTCAGGATAAAGGGTAGATAAAATGACAAGCCTTGAAGAAAAGATAGAGGAGACAAGAAAGCTGGGACTGCAGGTGGTCAAGGAGACCGAAGAAGACCGACTGATGACGCTTTCAATCGGCCCACAGCACCCCGGCTCCGGCCACTTTCGTTTTGTGGTCAAGGTTGACGGCGACTATATCGTCTACTGCGACCCAGACCCCGGCTACGTCCACCGCGGGGAGGAAAAGATGTGCGAGTACCGCAACGTCATCCAGAATATCCCGCACCTTGAAAGACCCGTTATTCATGATTCGACCAACATCACCTACTCGTACAGCCTCGCAGTCGAGGAGCTGATGGGAATCGAGGTCCCGCGCAGGGGCCAGTTCATCCGCGCCCTTGCGTCAGAGATGAACCGGCAAGTGTATACATTGTATTGGCTTGCAATCTATGGTATATTCCTCGGCCACTCGACCATGTTCATGTGGCCGGCAGGCGACCGCGAGCTTTTCATCGACCTGCTGGAGAGGCTGACGGGGGCCCGCGTGACTCATGCTTACAACATACCCGGAGGCGTGAGAAACGACATGCCTGACAATTTCAAGGAAAAGTGCCTTGAGCACATCAACTACTTTGAAAAGCGCCTGAAGGAATACGAGGACATTTTCTACAACATGCCCCTTTTCAGGCAGAGGACCGAGGGCGTCGGCGTGCTGTCAAAGGAAGACGCGATAAAGCTCGGGGTCACCGGCTCGGTGCTTCGGGCGTCAGGCGTTCCTTATGACAT
>DASUXB010000077.1:0-3296 GCA_036378195.1 Nitrososphaera sp. | reverse complement strand
CTATGATTTTTCCCAATTCTTATTCCTCTCCTGCGCCACCGTTATTGGCAACATCGCTATTTTTAACTATCTTTCTTGCGACTTCCACCATGCTGGGCCTGAGAACCTTGCCGTTCAGCATGTAGCCGCGCCTTATTTCGGTCGTGACGGCGTTTTCCTGTACGTCTGCCCGGGGCGAGAACGCTATTGCGTCGTGCACGCTAGGGTCAAACGGCGTGCCCACGGCCTCAATCGGCCTCACGCCCTCTGACGAGAGGAGCGAGTCGATGTTCTTGAGTATGCCTTCAAGGCCCTCGATGACTGCCGGCTCGCTCTTTTTCTTGGCGCCCTCGATTGCGCGCTGGTAGTCGTCGCGGATGTTGAGGAATTTTAACAGCAATTCCGCCTTTATCGACTCGACCCTTGAGGCGGAGTGCTTTTCCATCTGCTTGCGGTAGTTGTCAAAGTCGGCCATGAGGTACTTTAGCTTGTTGAGGTTGCCCTCCGCCGCCTCCTTTGCGGCCGCAAGTTCCTTTCTCAGAGTCTCTGTCTCTTCGGCCTGCTGTTGCGTTTCCTCATCATTCTCTTCTGCTGCTGCCACCATAGGGTGTCACCGGCCATTACCGGTGCCATTGAACAATAATTAGATTGCGCCCAAAGGAATAATAGCGCAATTTGAGAAGGGAGCTGGCGTGTCAGCAGCAGGCGACGACGATGAACTTGAGGCGATAAAGCAGAAAAAGATGGCAGAACTCCAAAAGGTTGCCGCCGAAAAGCAGGCGCTGTCCGTGATAATGCAGCCCGTCCACCTCAGCGATTCCAACTTTTCCGGCGAGACGGCCAAGTATCCTCTCATGCTCGTGGATTTTTGGGCGCCTTGGTGTGGCCCGTGCAGGATGGTAGCGCCCGTCATTGATCAATTGGCCAAAGAGTACGCCGGCAAGGTAGTGTTCGGCAAGGTAAACGTCGACGAGAATCCCATAATCTCAAACACGTTTGGGATTGCCAGCATACCGACCATGATGGTGTTCAAGGGCGGCAAAGTGGTCGACGTGATGATAGGCGCCATGCCAAAGGGGCAGATAGAGATGAAGCTAAAGCAGCACCTCGACAGCAGCGGCAGTTCGACAATATACGGTTAGAGAAGAAAAAGAGAAGAGAAAAAGAGGACGTCCGCACTTTTCTTTTAGTTTATTCCCAAGTGCGGAAAGGATGCAACGCTTACGCCCAGTTCGCCCTGGATCTTGCGGATCTTGCCTGCGTATTCCCTCATGCGGCTCGCATCGCCCTGTACCTTGGCGATCCTGTAGCCCTTCCATGCCTTGCGCAGTGCACCCCAGCTCTGGCCGGTCGTAAAGTTGCTTCTTGCTGCTGCTTCATTGTGAAGCGACATTATGGCTGTCATGATGAGATAGTTCCTAGTTGGTACTTAGAGCCAATAGTCAACTTTTGACGATTATCAAGTAAACAAGGTTGACATGATAGTAGCGATTGAGGCGGTTTTTTGGAAATTTTAGTCAATGAGAGCGTCCACCTCACATATTTTGCAAGTTTCTGAGCGCCTCAATAACACTATCGCGCTAACGTTTTAATCATCCGGGTCCGTGCAATGAGAAAGTAGTGGGCATACTGAAAAAGAGGGAAGAAGACAAGGAGGAAAAGCAAAAGGCAGTAGAACGCTTTTACGCGCTCCTCAAGGCGCTCATGGACGAGCTGTTTGAGCACGCGCAAAAGAGCAAGCACATAAAGATGCCCAAGAACGTTTCGTTCGGCCTCATATACGACCAGCGCGACAACATCCTTTTCACCGGCTCTGACAGCAAGACGGGAAAAAAGATGTACCTCTACAACGTGCGCATAATCGGCAGGATGTTCGAGGAAAAGCGTGAGCAGATGCTTGCCGATCAGACCACGCAGACGCTTTTCAGCTGGATTGCCGACGTCTGCTCGATATACATCAGCCCGTTCGTCTACGACTATGTGGTGAACGTGCAGCACCGTGGCGAGGGCACGGCTGAAAGGACCACCAGACAAATAGTGCGCAGCTTTCTGGACAAATTGACAAGCGAGCCGGAGCTAAAGTACGTGCTTGATATGATACGTGACTCTGAAAAAGCTGATCAACAATAGCTGACGAATGCGCCAAGCATGGTTGGCGAGCGCGCAGATAATCGATTCACGCTTTTTGTCTGCATGGAAGAAAAGCTGCGCTGCAACATCTGCAACGAAGTCATTGATGTGGCCGAGGTCGGCCAGCACGTCACCGGCAGGAACCACGCGGTCAAGAAAAAGGTCGCCGAGTTCAACGAGATGAACGCGCAGGTTGGCAGCAGGAGAAGCTACGATGGCGACACGTCCGTCGTCAACTCTTGGATAAGGGGCCTGTACGCCCGCGACTATTTGTCGTCTGGGCAAACGTGACACGCATCGTTCTTTCAGGCAGTATGCTCTTTTTATAGAGCATTATTCTATAACGTCTATAGCCTCCGGCGTGTCCTCCGTCACAGGCACCACAGGATGACGGCTCGCATAAAGCCCGGACGGATCGGACCACTTGTCGTTGCGATAGTCGCTAGCCTGTTCGTATCCTTTTTCGCAAACGTCGCGCTGGCCTCTTTTGCCACCGGCTCAACTGGCGGAGGGAACAATAATTTTCCATGCAACTGCGTGATATTTAGGATGGATGATGTCACTGACGACAACCGCGCCATGCCGGCAATGGCAGTGATGGATGCATTCATTTCAAGGAATCAGGACCTATCGCTTGGAATAATCATGAACAACTTTGGCAACAACTCCCAGCTGCTCAGCAAGGTCATCGAGGGGCGCAACAAGGGCCTTTTCGAGCTGGACATCCATGGCTGGAACCACGTGGACTATTCGGCGCTGAGCCAGGACGTGCAGGCAAGCACTATGGCGGCGGCAAAAGAAAAGATGTACAAGTTGTTTGGCGAGACTCCAAGTATCTTCATCCCCCCTTTCAACAGGTTCAACGACGACACAATCAAGGCGATGGCTCGCACCAACCTAACCATAATCAGCTCAGACGTGACCCATGACAGTAACGGCAGCATGTATTTCGTGGCCGATGGAAATGCTGAAAGAAGCGTGCAGGCAGAGGTATCCCGCCTGCCTGCAGCAACCTATTTTGGCGTCGTAGGCAGCGACGAGAAGACCTGGACGAATCTGTCAGAAACGCAGATCATCTCTCAGGCCAAACTCAGCATTGCAAAATATGGTTATGCCGTCATACTCCTGCATCCACAGAGCTATTTGCTGACAAAGGATGGCAGAACTACAAACACACTGGATAACAT
>DASUXB010000076.1:0-5479 GCA_036378195.1 Nitrososphaera sp. | reverse complement strand
TTTTTTCATGACACATACGCAGAATGATGAATACAATTATAAATTTCGATTCCATAATGCTTCTGGAGATACATGCCAACACACGGATCGCTTACAAAGGCGGGCAAGGTCAGGGGACAGACGCCAAAAATCCAGGCCAAGCCGCGCTCAAGCAAGATAGCAAGGAGGCGCAACAAGGACAACTTTGTCAAGCGCTTTGAGAAAAAGAGGCTGCCAGGCCAGAAAAAGCCAGAACGCCGCGGTGGAAGAAGGTAAGCGGATAAGGGTAAAATCCCCCATCTGCCTACCAACTAACTGCTATAGCATATGCCTGCAAGAAAGGTCGGCATAATAGGCTGCGGTACCATCGGCAGCCAGCTTGCCATCGCAGTCGACACCGGCGCGGTAAGAAACGCTTCTCTTGCCTCGCTTTTTGATGTCGTACAGAATAGCGTGCAGGCGCTAAGGCAAAAATTGAGTACAAGCCCCCCGGCATATTCCAATTTTGACGATTTCATAAAGACAGACTGCGACATTGTAGTCGAGGCCGCGTCGCAAGAGGCGGCGATAAAGTCTGCGGCAAAGGTGCTGCGCGCTGGAAAAGACCTCATGGTAATGAGCGTGGGCGCCCTTGCAGACAAGGCGCTCCTTGCAGATATTCTAAAAGAGGCAGAAAAGGCAGGCCGCAGGCTGTACGTGCCCACGGGCGCCATAGCAGGCATCGATGCAATCAGGGCTGTCAGGCACCTTCTGGATTCCGTGACGCTCACCACGACCAAGAGCCCAAAGGCGCTTGCAGGCGCGCCGTTCTTCGAAACTAGCAGGATCAGGCTGGACGAGATAAAAGAGAGGATAGTCATCTACGAAGGGACGGCTGCGGACGCTGTCAGGGCGTTTCCGGCAAACGTCAACGTCGCTGCTGTCCTGAGCCTTGCAGGCATCGGAGTCGACAGGACGAAGGTCCGCATCATTGCAGACCCCGCGTTCACCACAAACCAGCACGAGATAGCCGCAAAGGGAAGCTTTGGCGAATTTCATTTCATAGTCAACAACGTGCCCTCGCCGGGCAACCCCAAGACCAGCTACCTTGCGGTGCTTTCCGCGATAGAATGCCTGCGGTCGATATGCGACGACGGCATGAGAGTAGGCTCCTAACGCAAGCTTTTATAGTTTATATATGGAACAGTGTTTGCGCACCCTACGTATGAGTTACGGAAGAAGAGATAACTTCGGTCCCAAGCCTGTAGAAGCGGGCAAGGAATACGATGTTCAAATCACGGAAATATCCCGCAAGGGAGACGGAATCGCAAGGATACAGGGTTTTGTCATCTTTGTGAAGGACGGTAAGGTGGGCCAGAACGCCAAGATCCGAGTCACGCAGATCGGACCGAGGTTCGCGACCGCCGAAGTCGTCAACGGCGCAGCTACAAGCGACAATCCGGCAAACTAGACTGCGTTCTACGAATGCAGATCGTTTCTTTTTTTGTTTTTCTACTATCTTGGTAAACAAAAACGAATTTAGGTCAATCATGTCAAGCAATCCCGGTGTCCCTGCGCAACAACGTCATTGCCGTCGTGGCGATCTCGTGCATCGCAGTTGGCAGCCTGTGGGCCATAGGCAACCTGACAAAAGAAACGCAGCAGGCAGACGTGTCGCACGTCGAGGGCATACTGCTCTTGGCAGAGCGGAGCACTTTTAACGATACGAATCCGAACATCTCAGCACATGTTGGCGTGCCAGAAAAACTTGTCGTGGTCAACAAGGACATCGTCATACACGACTTCCAGATTAAAGACAAGACAGGAGGCATCCTGGACTTTGAGACTGCCCCGCTAAGGACGGAGCAGCATTTCAACGCGGCCATAGTCGCGTACAAGCCGGGCACGTACGAGTACTTTTGCTCTTACCACCCGACCATGCGGGGCAAGATTATAGCAACAGCGGCTAACTAGAGGGCGCCGGGGTTTTTCACTATAGTCAGCACGTCTTCGTCAGACATCACGTGGTCAAGTCCCACCTTTTGTCCCGCGAATTTTGCAGACTTGCCCCACACCATGCCGTACTTGAAGTTACGCGTCATGCTACGGTGGATCTTGTTGCAGATGTCCTGGACAGTCGAGCCGTTCTGCATAATCATTGGCTCTTTGTAGTCAGTCTCGCCGCCCTTGGGGCGCATGTATATCCGTATAAAGTCGAGTTTGTTGTATATCGCCTCCTTGACTGCGTCGATGTTGACGCTTGCGTCGGCGGAAATCGGGATAAAGTTGTTTCCTATCTGCGACTGGACCTCCTTAATGAACCCCTGGTTGACGAGGTCTATTTTGTTGAGGAGCACGAGCGACTTTAGGTACACACGGTTTTCGGAAAACACATCGATGAGCTGGTCGTCGGTGAGGCCCGGCTCGCGGATAATTATCCTGCCGTTGTGGATGCCGTACACCCGGGCAATCTCCTTGACCATCCTCTCCTCCATTTTTATAGGCACTTGGCAGTTGACCGACAGGCCGCCCGTCGAGGTTTTTTCGATGACTACATCCGGAGGCCGCTCGTCCAGCTTTATCCCGGCCTCTGCAAGCTCCCTTTTCAGCAAGCCAATGTGCTGCGGCTGAAAGACATCTAGTATGAGAAGTACGAGGTCCGCGCCCCTTGCGACGGAGATGACGCGCCGGCCAAAGCCCTTGCCGGCGGCAGCGCCTTCGATTATACCGGGCAGGTCGAGCACCTGGATTTTCGCCCCACGATAGTCCATCATGCCCGGTATTGCGGTAAGCGTCGTGAACTGGTACGAGGCGACGCGGGACTTGGCATTTGTCAGCCTGTTCAGAAGAGTTGACTTGCCGACGCTTGGCAGACCTATCAGGACGACGGTGGCATCCCCTGCTTTTCGGACGTCAAAGCCGGCGTTCTCGCCTCCCGTATGCATGGTCCGGCCGTGGATGTTCGCCTCCTGCTCCCGCTTCAGCTTGGCTATCTTGGCTTTGAGCAGGCCGACGTGGAACTCGGTCGCCTTGTTTATCTGGGTCTTGTGGATCTCGTCCTGTATGGCCTTGATCTTTTCAGGGATGCCCATCGGCTACGATATATGGGTTGACAGAGAGGCGATAAAAATATTGTCAAACAAGCGGCGTGCCGCACTTGCTGCAAAAGTTAGAGCCGGGCAGGTTTTGGGCGTTGCATTTTGGGCAGGCACCGGCGGCCTGCGGCGCGGCAAGGCTCGGGCTGGCGGGCTGTTTCAACCTAAAGATGGTCTTTGAGTTTTTAACTGCCTCGCGCGCAAGAGCTGCAAGGCCGTCAGGGTCTTCCATCTCTACAAAGGTCATGCGCGGAGCGCCGTTGTACATGAAGGCCACGTCGCCTATCGTGACGGTGGTGGTTTCCCGGGAGCTTTGAAAATTTCCCGTTGCAAACGTCCGCCTTCCATAACTTGACGTCGTCCCAGAAGACCTTGACACGGACTCTTTTCTCTTGTTCATCACGATTACGTCTTGTACGGTTTCAAGGGCCATTGCGTCGACCGCATGTGTCTCGAAATTGTAAGACAGGACGCGGATGTTGGTCAATGCCTTTACCCACCGGTAGTGTTTAGAGAACACGCCGGCGGTATCCTGAGTCAGCTGGATAAGTTTTTCAGACTTGGCAAGAAACAGCGTAGCAGGGTAGATTCTGTCAGGCACCCACTGCCCGTTTTCAAGATACTCGAAATCAAAAAAGACAGCCTGTTCCTTTTCGATTCTCTGGAACCTATCCACCTTTTCGACTATTTCGCCTCCTTTTTCATCGTCAATGTCCACGCGGACGGTGCGCGCGCCGCTGCCGTCGTTGTAGAGGATGTCAAGCACCAGGTTTTTGTTGCTCCCTAGCAAACCCTTCTTTTCTTCCATGACGGGCGTCATTTTTTCAACGGAGCCGGCAGCGATGCTGAAGATAAGGGATGAACCTTTGTACAGGTTCAAGACGTTGCCGCGTTCTGGAGGCAAAATGACAAGTTTGTCTGCGCCCTGCACCCTTGCGTCATCGCCTGTCGCACCGCGTAGACGGTATTCAAAAGTCTGGATCATGCGCGCGTCTGCCATCAACTGCCCCTTGTTGACTGTAGCCACAGGCGCAGGTGCAGTAGGCGTTTGCGTCTGAACTGCAGGCGCATCGATTGGCTGATCTACACAATCTAGGTTGTATTGAAACTTGCTTCCGGGAATCTTGGTTACTGTTTTTTTCAGCAGTTTGTCAATAAACCGCTTGTCAGGAGCAAAAGGAAAAAAGTCATAGATTTCCAGCCGCACGCCCTGGCCGTCATCGTCTGCAAGGCGTGCTTGGAAAGGGAATGAAAACCGGTTCTGCAGCCACATCGTGCCGGTCTTGCCGTCGATTCTGTACGCAGTCCGGTCTACACTCTTGACATCCGCGCCTATTTCCTTGCAAGACTGCAAGAGGGCGTCAAACACCACATCTTTTGTCGACTGAAAAACAGCAGAGCCACGGGTTATCAATCAGACATCCTCCACGAGCAATGCACATTCCGGATTGTGCATACAGTAGATTATTTCCTTTTCGGGCTTGATATATACAAAGTTACATTTTTATGAAGAGCGAAATGCAGTGGTGGCAAGCTCCGGTGGTGTAGTCCGGTTAAGCATTTCGCCCTCTCAAGGCGGAGATCCCGGGTTCAAATCCCGGCCGGAGCATTTCCTTCTCATATGCCAATTTGCCACAAAGCAACAAAGAACCTACTTTTCCAACCTTACCAAACATACAGTAAAGTACTGTCTGGCTTAATGACACGAATTGTTAATGGCCCTGCCCTCTGTCACGCATTACAACAAGAAATCCCTACCTCTACTGTTTTTCTTTCAATCCCGACTTTCTTACAAAAACAACTCCGAATACCAACAGTCCTGCAATTAGACCAAGCGTGGGAAAGGCAGCTGCTGCACCTACCAAAAGCTGGCCTATTACATTTCCCAAACCCGCCATATACGTATCATCTTTCTGCAAAAATTGTTTTAATCCTTCTTGACCATTGATCGGTAACAGTGTTCCTTGACTCGCAGCCGTCACGTCAGCTTCTCCCGCCATCCACCCATCAGGAGCTTGCTTGCCAAAGCACTTTGCGCTTGCATCGCTGCGTTTCTCTGCCGCAAATACACTCCTCTCCCTGAAAGATAATGACGAAAAAAATACCCGCGCTCAGTCGAGTGAGTGATGCCAAGTCCAGACACTGCAGGGTTAGGATGAGCGCGGATATTACGAAGTGGCTAACTGCAAGTTCGGATATGACGTCATTTGTTATTATTTACACCGCATCGGCGCTCCCGCTGATTGTTATATTGGATTTTTCCAATGGGATAAAGAAAGAGGAACTGCGCCCCCTTGCAAGATAGTAGTGTTGTGGAGGACAACCAGATACGCGGAAGCAGGGGGCGCAGGTGATGTCAACCTAACTGTACCACATCTAGCACATTTAGCTAGTTAAGACTCGTGCAACAAGACCCTAGAGTCTTG
>DASUXB010000075.1:0-9355 GCA_036378195.1 Nitrososphaera sp. | reverse complement strand
GAGGACACTTGGATAGGCTTCAAGTACGTCCTTCGCAACATGGACGGAGGAACGAAGGTAAAGCTGGAACTGTACCGCGACACAACCGGCGGTCTGAATGGAGGCAACTGGCAAAAGGTGACAGAGTTTGTCGATGACGGCAACAATTTCGGCGTCGGCCGCGGCGAATGTCGGCCAGGCGTAGACGCGGGGCTTCCGCTCATACACTCGTTCATAAACGACAGCAGCGAGACGAAAAAGCCGATGCTTTCCGTCTACGCAAGACACGAGTACGGGACGATGGAATACTCTAACTTTAGCATAAGAGAGATAGGTCCCCTCCCGTGACTGCATCAGGGTCGTGCGCCATCATCATCATTATCTGGCTTGAGCTCAACAATCAAGCCGCCGTCCCACCGGTACTTGGAGTCCATCAACCCTGCGACCTCCCTTGCCAGCCCAGGTTCCTCCTCATGCCTGATGGCCCTTGCGGTCCCCTCGAATTTCCTGCCGCCTACGCTAAAGGAAACCCTGGAATTGTGCGCGATGTTCTGGACCCAGTGGGAACGCTCTTTGTGCTCTGACATTATGTAATACCTGCCGCCGTGCTCGACAAACCATATTTCTATCTGGTGCCTCCTGCCCGTTTTCCATCCGCTGGTAGCCAGATACAAGAATTGCGGCTGGTTATCTGCTGCGGACGCCATATACCTAATGACTTTGCATATACACGTACGTCTTTTTCCGTTTTTCGACGGATGTGCTGTAACGGCTACTCAGGAGTGCGACTCGCAGCCGCCTTCTGAATCGGGGTCACTCTGCTGAGCCTGTTCGCAGTCGGAGCGGCTGCCAAAGCACACGTCGACGGTGCGAGTCTTGCCGTTGAGCGGGTTGGTGACGGTGACGCTGTAGCAATACTGACCTCGTCCGTTGTCATTGTTGTTATTATCGTCTTTGTTGTCCTGCTGATGTCTGTTTCTTTCATCATTGCTTCCAGAGTCCTGTCCTCCCTTGCCATCGCCACTGCCACCACCGCTGCCGCCATGATCGCTACTATCACTACCGCCACCGCTATTGCTACCGCTATCGCCACTGCCACCCCCTTTATCGCCACCGCTGCCGCTTCCCGGGTCCTGCACCTGTATCTGAAGTAACGGTATCTGCACCTGCACTTGCTTGCTGCCAGCCTCTACCGCGTATGCTGCCTGAACGTTCAACATGTACCCAACCGCCACTGCCGTCGTTCCGAGCAATATCACAGACATTAATGCAACAGCAGCCAACCTTGCTGAAGTATCGTTCCTCACGTCGTCAAATATCGGATTTTACTATTAAAGTAGAGTGCAAATTCCCGCTATATCTATGCTATATTGGAGGGTATGAGAATGTCTTTAGCTTACGGTGATCCGGACATAAAGGCCAATGCCATGACTGGCCGTCCGGGTCCGCACATCATGTATATGTATATGCCTGAGGACTTTAAAGCAAAAACTGCTCCACCGGGCCTGGAAAAAACACATACCCTGGCCGCCTTTTCTCGCCTGCATATCGCCGTGGATGGTAGTAGCGTCTACCTGCCATGCCAGTACAGAATTACTATATGTGATTGCCATATAGCGTACGATGGTAACTATGTTATAAGCAATAGTTACTGCCTGTAATAGTGCGGGACAAAAAAATGTTCAGGCAAGGTCTGCACAAACTGGCACGGGTCCAAAAAAACACCGTACGATTCTCTACGGCGGCTGCTCTTGCAGCCATGTTAGTTCTGTCGTTCGTGTCTCTCGTCAGTTATCCAAAACCAGCTTTTGCGGCCACCTGCAACTGCGTGGTCTTTAGGCTTGACGACGTACAGGATTACTGGATAAACAGCGTCCAGGCCGCAGTCATGGACAAGTTCATCAACAAAAACGCAAAACTCACCTTGGGAGAGATAATGAACTTTTTCGGAAACGACCCGCTTGTGGTAGACAAGACGCGGCAGGGCCCCGGGCTCTTTGAGTATGCCCTGCACGGCTGGAACCACGACGACTATACGACCTTTTCTCAGAGCAAGCAGCAGTCAGAGCTGCAAAAGGCAAACGACAAGATGCAGACCCTGTACGGGAAAAAGTCGAGCATCTTCATCACCCCCTACAACGTGTTCAACTCCGACACCCTGGTCGCAATGCAAAACCTCGGCTTGAAGATAATTAGCGCAGACACGTTTGCAAGCTACTATGAAGATAACCCCTCGACTCCATTTGCGCCCACCGCCGACAGCCGCGGGATCTATCACGCTCCTGAAACGACGGCGTTTAGCGAATGGACCAACAACCAGCATTTCCAGCTGACATCCAGCCAGATCCTTTCAGAGATTGATTCTAGCATAGCGGACAGGGGCTGGGCGGTAGTGACCTTACACCCGCAGGATTTCAGCAAATATGATGGAGATACCGCTCTGAACTCGGTGGACTCGACATCCATAGCGCGCATAGACTCTGTCCTCAACGGCGTCAATTCGCGGGGATATGCGATCAAGTCCTTTAGCGAGCTCACCGGAACAGTTTCGTCTCCCCCCCCCGATACTACACCGCCCGTGGTGACTGCCATGCCCGCCGGCGGCTCTTACTCGTCCGCGCAGTCTGTCGTGCTGGCCGCAAACGAGCCGGCCACCATATACTACACCACAAACGGCAGCACGCCGACAACGTCGAGCCCCATCTACTCCTCGCCGATCTCCATCACTGCCACCACCACCCTGAAGTTCTTTGCAAGAGACACAGCAGGCAATTCCAGCCCGGTCAAAACAGAGACCTACCTCATCAGCCCGGGCACTTTTCCTGTGACCCGCATGTCGGACACGACTGCGACCTACGGCCTCAGCCTGTACTCTGCCACCCAGTCGCACGTTGAATTCGTGTCACCGACGTCGCAGCTGATAGGCAAGACCATAAACGAAATAACGCTGAAACTGAGAAAGACCGGCGCCCCGACAGGAACGGTTCAGGTCGGCATCTTTAACTCGGATCTGACGGTGAAAAAGCTGTTTGGGACAAAAGACGCCACGACCATCACTTCAACGTACGCCGACTATGCCTTCTCGTTGCCCAGCGAGCTGTACACCATACAGGCCGGCGACAGAATTGGTATCAAATACACGGGCGGCAACTCTAACAACTATGCGGCAGTGATGCTTGACCGCGATGCTGCCGACCCATTTGACGGCGCAAACACGTACCGCCAGCAGTACAACACCTCGTGGCTCAGCTACACGAGCGACGACATGTACATGATGTTGAGACAGACACATGGGTAGGGAGAGAGCTAATCAAGCAGTAGCAGCCACGCCCCAAAATAGTTCTCTTATCGTTGCAAGACGTACTGCCGTGTATATGCCGCAGCGACCCTATGATGGGCCGTTCTTTTCCCAATTATGCACAAGCGTGCTCAAATTATGCATTTATGCACACTCGAAAAAAACAGTCTTGTGCACAGTCTTTCGACCGATTTTTATATTCGTAAAGCGATCAAAATATCGTGCGCAAGGATGAGCAGCCGCAACAAATGCTCAAGTCCATTTCGGTTCTTGTGCCGCTTGAAAGGGTGGAGGCAAGCCTCTCCGAGATAGGCTTTCTTTTGCAGGATTCTGCGACTGTCGTAGCTGACGGCAAGTTCTGGAAGCGCCTGCTGTACGTCCGGGGCGAGGAGACGATAAGCGTCTCTGAGGAAATCGGCGACGCGTACCCAAAGGACCCTATCATCACAATCTGCGGCTCTAAAAGCACGATAACGCACGTCGTCAAGGGCGTGGGCGGATAGTGCCACTATACGAGTGCAACGAGCACCAGTTCGTGGAAAACCTGCGGCGCCTGCTTGAGGCCGGGGAAAAATTCGTGGTAAACCGTCGGACGACGATGCACGACGACGCCAGGTACGGGCCGGCGACGCTCCCTGAGGAAGAGTTTGCCCGGTACGAGACTCTGTGTACTAGAAAGGCGGTCAACTCGACCGTCTATGCAAAGGTGCCCTTTATCGATGCATACCACGGCGGCCGGATGCACGATGCTGAAGAAAACGTGCACTCGTCAACCGCGCTGATGTTTCCCAGGATGTCGATACCGTATTACCGAATAGAGTATTCCGTGAACGTGTGGGGCGGCACCTACTTTTTCGCGTTTGACGCGCTGTTCGACCCTGAGATAGTGATTGAAAAGAGGAGCGGAAGGAGGCTCGGCAAGGGCGCGCTGGTGCATGTCCTGCGGTACAGCCCGCCCAAAGAGCAGGTGCTTGCGATAAACCTGCCAAAAGGTGTGGTGGTGCTAGACGTCAAGCACATGGTGCGCGTCATCGACCACACGTCGAATTTCTAGTGCGATTTCAGCCACGCAAAAAAGGCCCCTAGCGAACTGGCAAAGGGGAGCTCCTTGGCGTTTTTCGCGTTGTAGCCGAGCAGTATCATCCTCGACTCTAGCCTTTCTTGCAGCGACGGCGGCAGCTGGTATTTTTTCAACGGGCCGAAAATCTCGAAATAAAACTCCTGCCTGTAAAACGCGACATGCTGCGCAAAGCAGTCTGATAATATGGTCGGGTCACCGGCCACGCGCTCGTTTACCTCTTCCTGCTTCAGCCCACGTGTGTCGACTGCAATCTGCAGCATGCGCTTTGTATAGTTTTCACGTGTGAATGCGGAATCTAGCCTGCCTGGCATTGACGCGTACATGCGTATGTCTTTTGCGGCCTGCTCCACCGTCCTTTTTGCAAGGTCCCTTGCCTCCGCTACTTCAGAGTCGCCGTACACGCCGTGGTCCTTGCCGAATATGAAAAACGCGCCGACTGTCTCTTCTCGCTTTATGTACGGGAAATCGGCCTGCCCTGCGATAAAGCGCGTTATCCTTGCCGGGATGTCGGCTGGCATAAAGAGGCCCATGTACGAGTCAGAGAGGACGGGCAACTACAGCGAGAATAACGCGCGTGGCGTGATTTAATCTTAAAGAAAATGAAAAGAAAGAAAGAAAGGAAAAAGAAGGAAAGGCTAGTGCGCGTGCGGCGGAGCCTGAGAGCTCTTTGACAGCGCTTCGTTGAAGGTGCCTGCAGCCTTTTCGTGGAATTCCAGGTTGCTCTGGTCTACCTTTACTGCCTGAGGCGGGCACACTGAAACGCACGCCATGCACCAGATGCAGTCGTGTTCCCTTATCGGGTCTGCCTTGTCAGTGTAGTCCTTGCGCTCTTCCTTCACCGAGCTTCCTGTCCCTGCAAAGGTCTGTGTGATAGCATCTTTTGCCGGGATGTCTTGCTCTGTCCTGTACCACTGGTACACCTGGACCGGGCAAGCCTCTATGCAGGCGCCGTCTGCGACGCAAGAGTCCCAGTCGATGGCGACCATTGTGCCACTCACGCCCAGCGGGACCAGCTCCTCGCCGTGCGACTCGTAGGCGTGCTTGACCTCCTCGTTCTCGGCGGCCTCGGCTACCTTGCCTGGGCCCCAGAAGAAGTGGAAGTGCTCGCCGTCAGAGTGGTTAATCCTTCCAATCACTTGATGATTCCGCGGAAAGTCTGGATCTATCGGCATTTTTACTCTGCAAGAGTGAGGGTTTCAAATATTATATAAACTGTTTGCGGGTACAGACCCTAGTTCGCAGCTCCGATCCATAGTCAAAAAAATCCTCTGTACGAAGGGTAGTGTACAAAAACATCTTGCTGCTACTACTACTTTTCAAACAGCACCAAAAGCTGCCTGTCCTCCAGTTTTGCCTTGGCTAGCTTCATGCCGGCGGTTGCCAGAGGCAGGGGCACGATGTTGACGATCTTGCCTGCGGCAGTCCTGACGCTCACCGTGAGCGAGTCGCCGTACCGCTCGATTGTAAAGTCGTCCTTCTCTGAAAAGGGCACCTGCACTGTCATGCGTATCATGGCATCTTGCTTTTCAAACACGTACGGCTGGCCCCTGTAGAACACCCGTGCGGGGTCCTCGCCACCGAACAGCAAGTCGCCGTGCCTTTCTAGCATCTCTATCCCCCGGAGTTCCGTCGCGTACAGCTGCACCTCCTTTACCGGCAGCGGATAAAAGTTGGCCTTGGCCTCCTCGACCTTGCCGTGCTGGAAGCTGGCCCACTTTTCGTAATACGCGTCGGAAGAGCTGGCCATTATCTTGTTGATTATCGCCATGTCCACATTTATCCCGTACAGGCTTGCCGACATCAGGGCGCGCTTGGCGTTTTCGATGCTGAACGTGTCCGGGTTTGCCACAAGGCGCACGCTCGTGGAGTCGTTGTCCTTGATGATGTCGGAAAGTGCGTCGAGCCTGTCAATCAGGTCCATCTCGCTCTTGATGACGCTCCTTGAGGGCGCCGGGATCTTTGCAAGCGGCTGGAACACCTTGGCAAACCCTGAGAATAGTCCGGCAAGCCCTGTCAGCTTGCGGCCGATGCTCCCTACCAGCTTTGGGAAATACAGATAGCGCAGTGCCTCGCCGGACGCCGGCATGTCAAGCACCACTGCGTCAAACTCGCCCGTCTTTGAAACCTCCTCTATCTTTAGCAATGAAAAAAGCTGCGTCATGCCGGGAAGCATCGCTATCTCGTACGCAAGCGTTTCGTCGATTCCTTTTGCAGAAAACACGGAGGCCATGTACGAAAGTATCGTGTTGTACTGCTTGCTCATCTCTGTCACTGGGTCTATCTGCTGCGCTACCAGGTTCTCTGCTATCTTTATCGCTTCATAGCTCACTTCCGGCATCATGAATGCGTCTGCAAGCGTGTGCGCCGGGTCTGCCGACAGGACCAGGGTCCTGTGCCCGCGCTTGGCCAGTTTCAATGCCGTGGCGCATGAAGTCACGGTCTTGCCAGTGCCTCCCTTGCCTGTGTATATGATGAGCCTCAATGTATGCAGAACAAAATCGGCGTTTTAAAGATAAAAAAGTTTGGAAAAAAAGGAGTGGAGAACCTACGTGACGTAGGCCCTCTCTGCGTGCTGCGTAATGTCGAGGCCGATATCCTCTTCCTCTTCCTTGACCTTGAGGCCGATGGTCTTGTCTATTATCTTCATGATGACGACCGTGCCTCCAAAGCCAAGCGCGCCGGCGATTCCTACCCCGAGCGCCTGTATGGCAAACTGCATTGGGTTGCCAAAGAGGAGCCCGTTTGGACCTGCTGGGTTTACCACCTGCGTCGCAAGTATGCCTATCGCAAGCGAGCCGACGATGCCTGTGACTCCGTGCACCGAGCTGACGTCCAGCGCGTCGTCTATCTTCCAGTGCTCCTTGAGGAGCAGGATGGCATAGTAGGACGCAAAGCCAAGCACGATGCCAAGCACGAAGGAACTCTGCGGATCGATAAAGCCGGCGGCAGGAGTCACGCCGGCAAGGCCGGCAATGGCGCCATTGATTACGGCAGTAGTCGACGGCTTGCCCGACCTCTTCCACGAAAGGAATATCCACACCATCGCAGAAGTCGCAGAGGCAATGTGGGTTACAAGGAGCGTGTTTGCGGCAAGCGCGCCTGACGCAAGGGCGCTCCCCGCGTTAAAGCCGAACCAGCCTATCCACAACATCGCGGCACCGATGACTGCAAGGGGGATGTTGTGCGGGACCATGATGTCCGGCCCAAAGTTCTTTCTGCGGCCAAGCACGAGCGCGGCCGCAAGGGAGGCCATGCCCGCGCTCGTGTGGATGACAATACCGCCGGCAAAGTCAAACACGCCCAGATCTGCAAGCCAGCCTCTGCCCCAGATCCAGTGGGCAAGCGGGTAGTAGATGAATATGCTCCACGCGATTATGAAAACGAAAAACGAGCTCCACTTTAGCCTCTCTGCAAACGCCCCCGTTATGAGCAGCGGCGTGATGACTGCAAACATCATCTGGTACGAGCCAAACGTGACTCCCGGTATCGTGGGCGCATAGTCGACGCTGTCTTTGAATGGCACGTTGTTGAAGAACAGCCAGTCGAGGCCGCCTATCCACCCGTTCTGGGAAGGAGAGAACACCAGCGTGAACCCCAAGACGAACCAGAGCGTGGAAAGGATGGCAAGGCCGGAGAAGGTCTGCATGAGGATGGACAGCGCGTTCTTGCTGCGTATGAGGCCAGCTTCAAAAAAGCCAAGCGCAGGCGTCATCAACATGACGAGACCTGTAGAGATGAGCATCCATGTAGTATCTCCAGTGTCAATCGGCATTTCCAGCCTCTACTTGTGATGAGAATGCTATAAAAAGTCATCGAAATCATGATAATATCATAATATACGATTTTTATGATATGATCTTACAAGTTGCGATAATTACCTCTTTCCCTCACATTGAAATCATGACAATGAGGGCAGGGCAAGCATCATCCCTGCCGCCGTGCGCCTGATGTCTTCCTCCTGCACGCCGGGGTGGACCGGGAGCGAAAGCACGCGCTTGGCGCACCAATCCGTGGCCGGCAGTTTTGCGGCAAAGTTGCCGCTGTAGTAGGGCGTCTTATGCACCGGCGGGTTGTAGTAGGCGGTCGCGCCGATCCCTTCCTTCTGCAGCCTTGCCATCATCTCGTCCCGCGCTGCACCCTTTGCAAAGCAGACCGTGTAGAGATACCAGTTGAATATCTTGTCGTCGCTTTCCTGCGGCAATGAAACGTCCTTTGCGCCCTGCAAGAGCTCTGACAGCAGTTGCGCGTTCTTTCTCCTTGCGGCAAGCATTGCAGGAAGCTTTGCCATCTGCACCTTTGCTATGGCAGCCGCAAGCTCTGGCAGGCGCAGGTTCAGGCCCAAGATGCGCGTGTCGTAGCCTTTGACCATGCCGTGGTTTCGTATCATCTTTAGCTTGTCTGCAAGGCGCGAGTCGTCCGTGGTTATTGCGCCGCCCTCGCCGGAGGTCAGCACCTTGCTTGCGTACATGCTAAAGCACCCCATTTCGCCAAAGGTGCCTGTCTGCCTCTTTTTGTAGGTAGAGCCAAGCGACTGGCACGCGTCCTCGATGACTGCAAGCGAGCGTTTCTGCGCAAGCTCGTCCAGCGCGTCCATGTCGCACGGGTGGCCGTACAGGTGGACGGGTATGACCGCCTTGGTCTTTTTCGTCACCTTGTTTTTTGCGTCGGAAACGTCGATGGTGTAGTCGCGCTTTTCAATGTCAACGAACACCGGCTTTGCGCCAGAGGCGACGACAGCGTTTGCGGTTGCGACAAACGTGAACGACGGGACGAGCACCTCGTCGCCCGGGCCGATGCCTGCCGCAAGAAGCGCCGCATGCAGCGCCGCGGTGCCCGAGTTGACCGCTATGACGTGTTTGCAGCCGAGGTACTCTTTCATGAGAGACTCAAAATCGCGGACGCGTTTTCCGCCGTCCGCCGCGGCGCTTGTAAGAGCGTTTTCCTCCATCACGCTCATCACCTCGCGTTTTTCCTCCTCTCCTAGCTGCGGCCTGTTT
>DASUXB010000074.1:0-12311 GCA_036378195.1 Nitrososphaera sp. | reverse complement strand
GTTTCGTTCAGATGGCTGCGGACATCAGTCGACAGGAATATACCTTGATCTCCAACAGCAAGAGGTCTCAGAGGGACACTATCGGACTTTAGCACCGGTTTTGTGGCCGTCATGTCGGTGACGTCGCCTGCTGCAGAGGAGACAAGCAGCAGAAACATCGACAAAAGCAGGGGAATAGTCGCGACTGTCACTTGCCAGCTTCTGTACAACGGCTCCCGGATGCAGTTTAGGGATTTATCTTCTATGGAAAATGCTTCTACATGCCAGAACGGTTAGAACAAACTAATCGTTTGAATAAATCTTGGTGAAGCAGCGTCATAGTTCGTATCACGACTTGCAAATTTTGCAATGTACAGCCGCTTTTACACATTATCTAGATTGATAGACGAATAAACTAGATCACTTTTGAAACTAGCAGGTTTTCTTGCCAAAAATGTTAAATGCAATGTGGGCGGTACACTGCATATATGTACGCTAGGTTGTGCAACGTAGAAATTTTGTCAAGCTATGTCAGCGAAGTCAGCGTGGGCGACCTGCTCACAGTGCAGGCGCTCGTGACAAACCCGCTCGACTGGCAGCACTTTTACGAAAAGATATCCACTATCAAAAAGGGCGACAGGACCGACTTTATGGTAGTGACCAAGGAAGGCGACCGGCTGCAAGGGATGGGCGACATCGTAGAGGTCGACAGGTGGAGCAACAGAGGCCAGTACGGGTTCAAGGTCAAGATAAGCGTGAAAAAGCAGAAATCGCTGACCGACAGGAGGACGAGGGCACCAAGAAAGCCGTCACTGCAGGCTCCAGAAAGCAAGCTTGAAATCGCGCCAGCAGAGCCGGCGGCACCCGCTGTTGTTGCAGCGGCAGCGCCCTACGTCATCAAGACAGAGGACGTCGCGGCATTCCGGGAGATGCTCAAGGGCTCGCTTGCGATGGACATGTCGTCGGCATAGTAGCTCTATTCCTCTCCTTCCTCTGGCTCCGGCTCTTCTCCTTCGTCCGGCGCCTCGGCCTTTTTCTGCACCTTTCTGGCAAAGACGAGGTAGGTCGTGTGCCCTATCATGCGCATCGACGGCCGGGTCATGCCCTCGCGCGCCTCCATCGTGCGTATCAATAGCTCTATCGACTCGATATCGGCATAGCCACTCTTTTTCAGTTCCGTCGCGGTTTTCTCTATCTGGTTCATCGTGGGGCAGATGGCCACAAACGCGCCGCTTCCCTTTAGCGCGTCGTGCACCTGGTCAAGAACTGTCCATGGGTCGCCCAGGTCGACGATGGCAACGTCTGCCTCCCTCACGTCGACGCCCTCGTGCGGGTCGTGGCGGTTCAAAGTAACGTAATCGGCCATGCCGGCCTTTTCCAGGTTGCGCTTGGCAATCTCCATGAAATCCGGGTTGACGTCAAAACTGTAAATGTGGCCCTCTGGTTTTACAATGCTTGCAAAAAAGGTCGCCGCAGCAGCGCTCCCCGTCCCTATCTCCAGTATCTTGGAGCCGTTTTTCATGCCGGTTCGCGCCGCTATGAAGCCGAGGTCCTTTGGGTAGACTATTTGCGTCCTGCGCTCGGACTTCATGATAAAGTCGTGTGTAGTGGGCTCGATGAGGAAAACCACCTTTCCCTCCGTCGTCCTTATCACGGACCCGTATTCCATGCCCACCGTGGCGCCCACGTCGATTATCCCTAGGTGCGTGTGGATTTTCTTGTCCGGCGTCACCTTGGTGAGCCACTTTTTGCGCGACGTGTGGAACAGGAGCACGTACGAGCCTTCCTGAATTTTCAACAAGCAGGGAGCGAGTGAGAGGTGATAAAAATCAATCTGGGCCCAAGCCGAGGCCCTTGGCAAGGGACAGCAGCTCGTCCATTGTCATGTCGGTGGCAGTTACCGTCACGAACAGGTCCGTCCCGTCTGTTCCCTTGCCCCACAGTTTTGCTCCTGCATAGGTCGGGTGCTGAGCGTAGTTTGTTGTCAGTACCGCGTACCTGCCCGCGATCCCCGGCCCGCTTTTAACATGCTGGCCCTCGGACGGTGCGGCATCGACCATGCTCTTTACCGGATCCGAAGGCGAGCTTTTGAGCGCAAGGTCGGGGTACGACTCTACGGGGTACGCCGCTATCTCTATCCTGTCGCGGCTGAGGCTCGAATAATCAACATAGAGCGCCGCAAAGGCCCTCAGGTCGCCGGTCACGCGTACATTTGGCTCCGGCTGTGCCGGCGTGATTGTGGCAAGAAGATTATGCTTGCCAAGCGCGCCGGTGTCGGGAAAGGGGAGGGCATAGCCGGCGTTGCGGTCCGCCGCGTCAAGCATTTCCCTGTTTGACTGGGCTATTTCATCCTGCGACAGCCTGCGGCCCTGTCCCGGCGAGCCGCTGGCAGACAGGTCAGGCTTTTTGGCGGCGATGTAGCCGTCCTTGTCGACTGAAAGCGCAAGTGTGGCAAGTGCAAGCGGCCCTGTGTTGCTCGGGACGGATGAGCTGGTCATCCCCAAGGCGGCAGACCCTGCAATCGCAAGGCCGTCCCACGGCCGGTACCTGTCGCTGTGGCACGGATCGTCTATTGTCCATCTGCCGTCCTCTGCAAAGTATTTTATCAAGCAGCCGCTGGAGAGGGCTACTGCGCTATACGCCCTGTACGACGAGATGTCATCCTTGGAGCCGCTGAGCCACTCTGGCAGCCTGACCAAGGTATAGACAGAGTACGGCTCGGCTTTCTGGATGAACGCCCCCTTTGCCTCTTCTGACCCGGAGCTTAAACTGTCGCGGTAGTATTGCGCCATGTCCTTGCTGAACGGGTCGAGGATGGTGACTGCCGAGTTTGGCTGCATGTCGGCAACCCTGACAGGATGCGTCTCCATTACGGCCCTGCCGAGGCTGTAATTGTATTTCAGCTCAAAGGCGATTACCCTTTTTGCTTCAGTCTGCCCGGTCGCGCTCGTAGTCAGCTTGGGCACGAGCACGAGCAAAGCGGCCAAGAGCGCGACAGAGGCTGCGACGGCGACAGCCGCGTACACTGCAAACTTTGTGCCGGCCATGACCAATCAATATTGCGCTAGAAAATATATCAGGTTTTGTCCGAACGGAAAGTTTCTCTGTAAACATGTTCTAGTCAGAACTTGCAGAAGGTTAACTATGCCTTTGGGCATTGCGTGTCCAAATGTCATGCAGGGGCCTCTGCAAGAAACACCCGCACTACGTCCCAGTAAGAAAGATAGAGTACGCCAAGGGGATGAAGGTGTGCATCACGTGCGACCGCGCGATTTTCGTCAACATGGAAGACACAAAATGCCCCTGCTGCAACAAGAACCTCCGCACCAGGCCGCAGTACCACGGCGACAGGGGCAGGCTTGCAAGGGAGGCCGTGGCGCACAGGTCTACATCTTATTGAGAGCGGTTATCCCAAGTATCGAGAGCGTGTTCTTTAGCGCGATGCCAAGCGCCCTGACTAGGGCGAGCCGGGCGGCAAGCGTCTCTGCGTCCTGCGCCTTTAGCACCGGCACCTTTTCGTAGAACGAGTTAAAAGTGGTGGCGAGGTTGTACGCATAGCGTGCAAGCGCCTTCGGGCTCAGCGATTTTGCCGCGTCCTCGACTACGAGATCCATTTTAGAGATTTCTTTTACCAGCTCTATCTCGGCTTCTTCTTTCAAGAGCGAATAATCTGCTGCTTCTGTAACAACTGCCATGCCGGACTTTTCCAGTATGCGCTGCGAGCGCGCATAGGCGTACTGCAGGTACGGGCCCGTGTCGCCTTCCAGACTCATTGACTCGTTGATGTCAAACGTGATTATCTTGTCAAGGTCCTGCTTTATCATGTTGTAGCGTATGGCAGAGACCGCTATCTCCTCAGCGATTTCTCCGGCCTGCGAGTCGGTAAAGTCAGGGTTGCGCGCCTTTACCTCCTCCCTGGCCTTGTCCCGCAGGTGGTCGAGCACGAAATCCGCGCCCACGTAGACTCCCTTTCTCCCGGACATGTGCATGAACTGCCTGTCGCCGATGTCGATGCCAAGCGCCTTTGCAGTGTTGGCGCTCAAAGTCACCGCCTCGTAGCCGAGGTGCTGGTAGTCGGGCTTGCGGCCCGTCTCGCCGCCTATTTTTCCAAGCACCTGCGATATGATGCGCTGCAGGCGCGCCTGCCGCGAGTCGATTATCGTTATCACCCTGTCGCCCCCCTTGAAAGAATCCGTCTTGCTTGCTGCCGTACCGGGGGCAAGCGTGGTCGCGTACACTATCGTATCGTCCCACTGCCTTGCGTACTTTTCATAGCCGAATGGGTCTGGCACGAGCCCCAGCTTCCATGCTGCGTAGGGTATGTCCTTTGCGACATAGGTCGCCGTGCCGTCGCTTCTCACGACTACCTTGTCCTCCTCGCCTTCCGCCGCGATAACCCAGCAGCCCTTGTTCTTGCCCTCCTCCTCGAATTTCACGAGCCCTTCTTTTTTCAAGAGCTCAAAAGCCTTGCTCCACATCTGCGAGTGCACTATCTGCGACTCGAAGTTCAGGATGTCATAGTGCACCTTCATGCGCCAGCACGTCTTTAGCTGCTCATCGAGGACCCTCTTTGTTATCTCGGCCGCAAACCTTGCTATTTCCGACTTGCCTTCTTCTATTTCACGCAGCACCAGCTTGCGCTTTTCTGCAAGCGTCGGGTCTTTTTCGTACATCTGGTTCACCTTGACGTACACTTCGTCGCCGCAGTACTGGTCGAACTTGCGGCCGTCGGGCGGCTCGCGGGGAAAGCCCGCGTACAGGAACCCGATGACGATGTCGGCAACCTGCAGGCCCGAATCGTCGACGTAGTTCAAGACTTGGACTTTATTGTTTGCCGCCTTCATGATGCGGTAGAGTGTGTCGCCAAGTATCACGTTGCGCATGTGGCCGACGTGCAGCGCCTTGTTGGGGTTGACGCTCGTGTGTTCTATTACGATGCGCGCCAGTCCTCCAGAGTCGATGTAGCCGTACCTGTCCGGCTTGGCCAGCACATAGCCAAGCGTGTCTTTTGCCACTACCGCGTAATTGAAGTGAAAGTTGATGTAGCCGGCGGGGTGCGGCTCGACTGATTTTATGAACGGGAGCTGCTTTTCTGCAAGGTGCGGCTTGATGCCCTTCTCTATGAGCTCCTGCGCTATCTTTGGAGGCGCCATCTTTAGCTGCTTGCTGAGCAAAAACGCAACATTGCACGTCAGGTCGCCAAACTCTTTTCTTGGAGGCTCGGACACGTCAAACGGCACTGCAGGATAGCCCAGCTTGGCCATGCTTTCATACACTGCCTGATGCGTCTGGAGCCTGAAGCTGCTAAACGTCATTTCTGCGCCTTTACCTCCAGGTAGTTCTGCGCGACATAGTCGATTGCGTCTATCAGCCCTGTCCCTTCCCTTCCTGCGACGACGTGCTTTGCCCTCTCTTTTACATGGCCTTCTGCGTGCGCCAGCGCGACGCTGCAGCCGCAAATGTCGTACATCGGTATGTCCGTCTCGCTGTCGCCTATCGCGACCGTCTCTTCCGGCTCGGCCTTTAACATTTTCAATGCCTCCCTCAGGCCGAGCGCCTTGTCTACTCCCTTTTCGTTGATGTGAAACGCGTACTTGCTGTCGTTCAGGTAAAGTGACAGGCCGTGCTCGTCGAGGATCTTTTGCCCCTCCTTGATGTCAAACGTGCGCAGCATTACTACCTCGGTCATGCGCGGAAAGACAGGCTTTTCCTGCACGCCGTCGAGGCTTTTTTTCAAAAGCTCGTACCCAGCCATGCACCTTTCCCTGCTTGCCAGCAGTTTGTGCTCCTGCGGCGCCACGGTGATCGCGCCGCCGTTTTCGCCCACGGCGATTTTGGTGGTGCCTCCAAACACGGCAAGCACGTACGCCTCTATCGACGACCTGCCGGTGACGTAGATGACGTTGTAGCCGAGCTTGTCAAGATAGCGCAGTTTCGACAGCGCCGGCATATGCACCGCTCCGCCCCCGTTCTCCGTCAGGGTGCCGTCGATGTCGACCGCAAAAACCTTGATGGCAGTGCCCAAACGCGATTTTAGCGGGCTCTGAACGTTATAAGTGTAATGAGGTGCCGGCGGGCTTGGCTTTTGATGGTCATCATCAGAGACACACTCTATATACTCTTAATAGAAACGCACCCCTTCATGATTTGCAGATGAGCTTGACTGTTCGGCCCATAGTGCAGAACGATGCAGAGAGTTGCGGCAAGATCGGGTACGAGGCGCACAAGGCCATTTCTTCTTCACATGGCTATCCTTCTGAGCAGCCTTCGGAAGAGTTTGGAATAGAGCTCATCAAAAGGCTCCTTGGCAACCCGAACTCGTGGGGCGTACTGGCAGAGCGACAGGGCGAGGTATTGGGAAGCGTCTTCCTTCACAAGTTTCCGCCTTCGCCTGTGGCGGTGATAGGCCCGCTCACGGTGCATCCTTCCGCGGAGGGCGGCGGCGTGGGCAGGGCGCTGATGGACGCCGCTCTTGATCAGGCTAGAAAACAAAAGCAGGAACAGGTCAGACTGGTACAGTCGCCAAGTCACATCCGCTCGTTCGTATTGTATACAAAGTCAGGGTTCGCCCTTCGGGAACCCTTGTTCTTGATGCAAGGGCAGCCTCTGAACAATAGAGGAAATACGAAAAATGATGGTGATGATGGTGTCGTTGTACGCCCAGTCAAGGATGATAACGATATTGCCGCATGTAACGAGCTTTGCAGGTCGGTGCACGGATTTTCAAGGGAAATGGAACTGCGTCAGGCAAAAGACCAAGGCGTCGCCACCATGATAGAACGAGACGGCACCATCGCAGGCTATGCGGCGGGCATTGGCCTGTTTGGCCATGCAATCGCAAAATCAAGCGAGGACTTGAAGGCGCTGATTGCATCTGCATCCGCAATCCTTGGCCCCGGTTTCTTTGTACCTGCCCGGAACCGCGAAGTGATTAACTGGTTGCTTGAAAATGGCTTTCGGATAGGCTGGCCTGCAAATCTTATGACGATTGGCCCCTACCAAGAACCGGCGATGCCCTTTCTGCCGTCTTTGGCATACTGAATATGAATAGACTTGGGCGTAAAATTATCGAAATGGCATCATCGTATTAAAATTCGAGATTGTGTCAGAGTTTGCATCGGGAAAATCGACGTGCGCTTGGCAAGAGTACCTTACGACTCTGACTTCAAGTCAATGCCAGAGCTGCACGACGATTCACAAGACAAGGCGAAACGGTGTCGCAAGGCATAAGAGCAACCAAAGGACGCTCAAGCAACATGAAGAAGGGCGGCTCACAGAAAGGCGACTCTCCATCCCAGCTGATAGACGCAAGAATCAAGGAGCTTGGCGACTGGAGGGGCGAGATGCTTTCCCAGCTTCGCGCCCTGATCAAGCAGGCCGATCCAAAAGTGGTTGAGGAGTGGAAGTGGAGAGGGACTCCAGTATGGTCTCACGATGGGCTGATCTGCACCGGCGAGACGTACAAGAACGTAGTAAAGATGACCTTCTTCAAGGGCGCCTCCCTCAAGGATCCCTCCGGGCTCTTCAACTCCAGCTTGGAAGGTAACGCTAGGCGTGCCATCGACTTCCACGAAGGCGACAAGGTTGACGAGGGGGCTTTCAGAGCCCTCATTCGCGCTGCCGTGGCCCTGAACGAGTCCAAAGCCCGCGAGTAGTCCCCGCGGAATCAAAAACATTTGCAAACTCGTGTCAAAGATACAACCGCCGAACAATCTGGTAAAATGAGGAAAGCATCGCTCATGTGCAGCGGACTAATGCCGTCCATATAGCGCCAGGAAACATTACCTCATTCATTGAAAACACGGGGATGCTTTGGCAGAATATATACACGGCAATAAAATAGGAATGAATATATCTTGACTTTGGCCCGCTAGTCCCGATAAGACACATGGCGCTTGTAGACACGCTCAAGGCAGGCAAGAACCCGCCGGAAGAATTGAACGTTGTAATCGAGATCCCAAAGGGCAGCAACATCAAGTACGAGATAGACGACGAGACCGGCGCGCTCTTTGTTGACCGCAAGCTGTTCACCGCGATGTTTTACCCGTGCAACTATGGCTTTGTGCCGCAGACAAAGGAAAAGGATGGCGACCCCGTCGACGTGCTGGTGCTGGGAAACGACCCCGTGGTGCCGTCGTCCGTCATCCGCGCAAACCCTGTGGGCGTCCTCATAACCGCCGACGAGGAAGGCGAGGATGCAAAGGTGGTGGCAGTCCCAGTCGCCAAGGTCGACCCGTCGTTTTCCGAGGTCAAGGACATCAACAACGTGCCCCAGCATATACAGGACCAGATAAAGCACTTTTTCGAGCACTACAAGGAGCTTGAAAAGGGCAAGTACGTCAAGGTCAAGGGCTGGGAGAACAAGGAATCGGCCAAGAAAAAGATAAGCGAAGCGATGGAACGCTACAAGAACGAAAAGTAAATAATAATTTTCTGCGGCCGGCTTTTTTAGGGCCGGCCGCAGATTTCTGACCTATTCAGGGATATTTAGGGAGTACACACACATTCTGCTCTCTCTATGTCTTTTGTGCTGTTCCTGTACACCTCCTCTCTATAGTTGCGGCGCTGCCGCCACCGCCGCGATAGTGGTAGCAGGTCCTGTTACAGAGATTCTGGAGGTGCCGACTTCAGACAGCGCGGTAATAGACCCACTCAACTGGTTCCATACAAAGGCCCTGACGACATAGTCGCCCGGCTCTTCTGGCGTCCAGGGTCTGCTTGCTATTTCTGTCTGTCCAGTGTCCACGGCTCCAGTCTGCCAGTCGATCTTGATAGTGACGCCGTCCTTTTCCACTTGGATGATGTAGACATAGTTCTGCGGGTTGTTCTGATAGTTCTTGAAGGTGGCATAGAGGTCTAGTTGCTGTTCAGTCGTGGCCGATGTGAGCACGACGTTATTGTTCAGCGGGTTGACAACACCAAAGTTGACGAACTTGATCTTGTCTAGCGGGTATTGTACAAAGTGCGAGTCTGGGTAGGTGCCGACTTGGCCGCCTATGATGACGCCACCGCCACCGCCTCCTCCACCACCTCCCCCGCCACCGCCACCGCTGCTAACGACGGGGATGACATAGATCTCTGTTACAACAGGGCCGAGATTGCCGACGCTGTCTTTGGCGACGAACTTTAGCGTTGTAGTTGACGTTATCGATATCGCCGTGACATACTCGGTGCTGGATGTTGTAGGAGTCGAGCCGTCAGTGGTGTAGTAGATCTTGCTATTGGATTCGCCTGATGCAAGGGTAACAGACTGGGCTGTAGAATATGTTCCGCCGGTAGGTGAAGCTGACGCTGTTGGGGCCGTAGTGTCGATGATGTACGACAGGGTTGTGACGTTGCCAAGCTTGCCTTGTGAGTTGACTAGGACGACATTCAGGTCGGTGTTTTTGGATATTTGTATCGGCCCATTATAGCTAGTACTGTTTTTGATGGGTGCCGAGCCGTCAGTGGTGTAGAGGATTGTCGAGTTGGCTTGTAGCGAAGTCAGGCTGACGGTTTGCGGGGCGTTGTATGCTCCAGCTTTTGGCGATGGTAACACTAGTGAAGGGGCAGTTATGGTGACTTTTTGCAAGGCCCATGCGACGTTTTTAGAGCTGTCCATTACAGTCCAATTAACCATCGTGACTCCTATGGGGAATCCTGAGCCTTCTGCACCGCCAGGGGCGTTATTGTCTACATTCAGTTTTTCAATCGGGTCTTCGTCATCATGCACTGTAGGTTTCCCAAGGTCAGCTTGTGGGATAGGGGTCAGTATACCGGTGGCTTCCCTTGTAATAGGGTCTGGCGCAGTTATTGTGGGTTTGTGGTCTAGGGAGGCGCCAAGGGTTACCTTGACAAGGGAATAATCCCATTGGGAATTGCCCCAAAAGTCGTCAGCTCTGGCAGTAACGTTGTAGGCACCCGATTTGACGATGGGTAGGTCAAGAGACCAAGTAGTCCAATTTCCAGGAGCAAACGGGGTGGCTGCTTTATAGCCAGTACCATTGGTCCTTACTTCTACTGTTTTTATCCCGGTTTGACTGTCGGTAGCATTTCCCTTCACCGTTATAACTGTCCCAGTTAGAGGTCCACCCTTCTGACTGTTCTTCTGTGGATCGGTAATAGCAATTGTGGGCCTGACAGTATCGGCAGCTGCGCGGACCGTGACATACTGAAATGCAGGAGGCGATTTGTTGCCAGATTTATCAACCGCTGTCCAAGTTACTTTGGTGGTTCCTAGTGGAAATCCTTCTGGCGGTACATCCTTATTAACAGTGGGATTAGGATCTGAATTGTCTGATACTGAATAGACTCCAAGATCGTCTATCTTGGTAAGCGTGCTATTTGAAACTACATGCATATCTTGAGGAGGTATGAGAACAGGCGGAGTGACATCAAGGCCCACCGGTGCAGAGATGTCGAGAACCTCCGAGAAGGTCTTTGTCGTGTAACCATCTGCTTTGATGTCGGCCAGAAGTGTGTTCAGGTCGGCGATTTCCGCGTTGTCGATTTGATACGGCTTGACCGGAGCGTGGTTTACATCGTTGGGATCCTTCACTGCAAAGTCCTGCGGGTGGAGGGTCACGACGGCATATCCGTAGGAAGAAATCGTGCTGTTAATTTGGCTGCGGATCATACTTAGAGGATTCTTGGCGCCTTGCGGAGTTTCATAATTGTAAAAGCCGATTGTTTCTGGCATGTGGTAGATGCCTAGCGAGTCTGTGATGTTAGAGCCGGGTATTGCTCTGTAGACCTTGTTGTCAGGGCTGTCCGGTTCATCCGGGTTGTATATGCTTGGAAGTTCCTGGTCAAACTCGGGGCTGATGACCTTCATGTTGAGGGTCTTGAGCGCGTCGAGAGTAGCTTCATTGTAGATGTTGTATGGAGGGATGAAGGTAACTGCACTCTTGCCCCAGAGGCTGACCATCTTGGTGTTGGCATCTCGCAGCGTGCTTATCTGATCTGCTGGAGATAAGGTCGTATAGTCGACGTGGTTCCATGCATGGCTTGCGATCTCAAAGTTGCCGCTTTGCGCACCATCTCTTACCTTGTTCACCACTACCGGGTCGTTTCCGACAAAGTTCATTATGGCGCCAACGGTCAGCTTTTCATTCTTGGCGATAAACTGGTCCATGACTGCGGCCTGGACATTGGCGAGCCAGCTATCCTGAATGTCGTCAAGCCTAAAGACAACGCAGTTACATGCACCCTGGATAGGGGCAGCGTATGCACGCATATGGGTCGAGGCCACGACGTTAAGAACAAGCACAAAGACGGCTATCACTGCGATGATTCTAGCCGTAGTGCGAGTTCTGCCGTAGCCAAGCAGATGTTGAAAGGTCATATAACAATGCTCTAATAATTTTGTATATAGACAACAAGCCCATCATTACATCGGTTTTTGATTGTTTTACGAAGGAAAACGGCGTAAAGGGCGGATTTTCAGGCCAACCGGTCGCGGTTAACCGATTACGAGATTCAGAACAGGGCGAACTTACGCAAATCTAGGTGCGAAATTCAGAATATCAGAATAGAACCAGATTCGTAATTAATTTTCTGAGCTGCAGACTCAAAGGCGCGCCACTATTTTTTGTATCAATATAAAAAGAAGTAGAAAAAGGGGGAAGGTCTAGAGCGCCTTGAACTGGTCGCTCCACCTCATGTACGCCCTTATCATGTCCACGCTGACCGAGGGCCTGCGGATCTTTAGTATCTCGCGGAAATCTACCGTGCCGACTGGCCGCGGGTTTGCGTTTGTCTCCATCGCTTTTCCGCTCTCGAACAGCTCGTTGACCACGCGCAGCTGCACCGACTGGCAGATGTCCTTGATGTCGCTTGCGCTGTAGCCGTCAGTGATTTTCGCAAGCTCGTCTATCTTGAGCGCGCTTTCGGTGTTTAACGGTCTTGTGTACTGGTTGAACAGGTTCGTGCGCGAGGCGTTGTCCGGCAGTGTAACATAAATCCTCTTTTGGAACCTGCGCAGGAATCCCGCCTCAAGGCTCCACGGCTTGTTGGTCGCGCCGATGACATACAGTTGCGACTCTTTCGACTTGCCGTTGATGCCGTCCATCTCTGTCAGGAACTGGTTCTTTACTCTGACTTCGCCGCCGACCTCGCTGTTGCGCTGGCCCAAGAGAGAGTCGATTTCGTCTATGAACAAAAGCACGGGCACGCCCTCGCTCTCGTTCAGCTTGCGCGCCATCGTGAACAGCTTTGAAATGTTCTTTTCCGCCTCGCCCAGCCACTTGCTCATCATAGACGCCGCATCGACGTTGATGAAGTAGCCGTCGATTTCTGCCGCGGCTGCGGCCGCAAGCAGCGTCTTGCCGCATCCCGGCGGCCCGTACAGCAGT
>DASUXB010000073.1:0-2843 GCA_036378195.1 Nitrososphaera sp. | reverse complement strand
ACAACGAGATAACCGAGAGCCCCAAGCAGATGTTCGAGAGGGTCGCAATACTGGTCGGCATCGCAGACGTGATGCACGACTCGCAGGTGTTCAACCTTGCAGGCGGCCACGTGCAGGACGCGGAGGAGGCCGAGAAATACTGCCACAAGCTTGCCGACTTTGACATGAAGCTAAAGATAGGCGAATACTGGCTCAACCGCTACCATTTTGAGGCGATGGTGCGCTCGTACATACACGGCGCAAAGCAGGGCCAGATGAAGGTCAGCTTTAAAGAACTGCTGAGGCTGGTGGCAGAGGGCAAGATGGCGGCGTACGGCGACCGCATAAGGGAATACTATAACCTCATGATATCGCGCGACTTTTTGCCAAACACGCCGACGCTCATGAACGCCGGCGCAAGGCTTGGGCAGCTGTCTGCGTGCTTTGTGCTCGACATGCCTGACGACATGAACAGGATAATGAAGTCGTCGACTGACGCGGCAATGATATTCAAGTCGGGAGGCGGAGTGGGCATCAACTACTCTGACCTGAGGCCGGAGGGCGACATCGTCGCTTCGACGTCCGGCGTCGCTTCCGGTCCGACGTCTTTCATGAGGATAATCGACACAATCACCGACGTGGTAAAGCAGGGCGGCAAGCGCAGGGGCGCCAACATGGGCATCCTGGAGGCGTGGCACCCCGACGTCGAGAAATTCGTGACGGCCAAGACAAAGCCGGGCGTCTTTGAGAATTTCAACGTCTCTGTCGGCATCTGGGAAGATTTCTGGAAGGCACTTGTCAGCAAGGACGGGAACCACAAGTACACGTTGAGAAACCCACGCACCCACGAGCCGATGAGGCAGATTGACGCGCAGCAGCTGATAGACCTAATCGCGCTTTCCGCGTGGAAGAGCGCCGAGCCGGGAATCATATTCTTTGACAACATCAACAAGTACAACCCGTGCATAGACGCCAAGGGCGGGCCGCTTCGCGCCACGAACCCGTGCGGCGAGCAGTCATTATATCCATACGAATCGTGCAACCTAGGCTCAATCAACCTTGCAAACTTTGTAAAGCGCAAGGCAGACGGCATGTACGAGTTTGACTGGCAGCGCTACGAGCAGGCGGTAAGGCTCTCCACGAGGTTCCTCGACAACATCATCGACATGAACAAGTATCCAGTCGAAGAAATCGAGGTGAACACCCGCGCGACTAGGAGAATCGGCCTTGGCATCATGGGCATTGCAGACCTGCTGTTCCTTCTCCACATCCCATACAACTCGAAGGACGGCTATGAGTTCATGAACAAGCTCGCCGAGGCTGTGTCATATTTGAGCATGGACGAGTCCGTGGCGATTGCAAAATCGAGGGGCCCGTTCCCGATGTTCAAGGACACCGACTATGTCAAGGGCAAAATCCCGGTCGCAGGCTATTACGAGCTGCCAAAGGAGACGCACACCTACGAATGGACTACGCTCATTGAAAAGATAAAGAAGAGCGGCATCCGCAACTCGTGGACGTCGACCATTGCGCCCACAGGCACGCTCTCCATGATAGCCGATACCGCAAACGGCGTCGAGCCGGTGTTTGCGCTCGTCTACGAAAAGCGCGTGACGGTTGGCCGGTTCTTTTACACCGACAAGGTGTTCGAGAACGTGCTAAAGGAAAACGGCCTGTACTCTGACGAGATACTGACCAAGATAGCGAACAACTATGGTTCTGTGCGCGGCATCTCCGAGATCCCAGAGTGGATGCAGAGGACGTTTGTCACCGCAATCGACATCCACTGGATGGACCACATCATGGCGCAGGCGGTGTGGCAGAAATGGATCTCCAACGCGATTGCCAAGACGATAAACATGCCCGGCGACGTGACTGCAGAGGATGTGAAGTGCTCGTACCTGCTGTCACACGAGCTTGGGTTAAAGGGCGTCACTGTGTTCCGCGACGGCTCGCGCCAGGAGCAGGTATTGCACATCACCGGCAAGAACACCGGCGAAAAGCAGTTTGCAGTCAGGCCGAGCAGGTACATCGCCGACTATGTCAAGAACAACATCGGCGAGCCCTACGTGCTGGAGCAGATGCAAAAGATCCTGAAGGAGCAGGGAGTCGACGACGGCGCGATCCCGCAAGCGGCAACAGCGATGGCAGCAGCGGCGCCGGCGCCTGCCGAGGTGCCCAAGAAGGCGACCCAGCCGGCCGCGATGCAGGTCATGTCTTCAAACGAGGACACCACCTGCCCATCGTGCAAGGCCCGGCTCGTCATCACCGAAGGGTGCAACATCTGCATCGAGTGCGGCTTTAGCAGCTGCGCTTCGGGGTAAACTTCCCCTCCTCTCTTTTCTCTCTTCTCTCTTTTTAACAAGACTATTATCCTGCAAACTGCAAATGTACAAAATATATTATGACGATAATGGAAGGCAGGGTCTGCCTTGTCACGGGAAGCACGTCCGGCATCGGAAAAGAGATAGCGGCCGGCCTTGCCGGGATGGGCGCCACAGTTGTGCTTGCAGGCAGAAGCAGGGAAAAATGCGAGGCCGCGGTGCAAGAGATCGCCGCGCACGGCGTTCCAGCAAGCCAGCTTTCCTATTTCGTGGCGGACCTCTCCTTGCAAGAGTCGGTGCGCCAGCTGGCAAAAGAGTTTATCGACAATTACGACAGGCTGCACGTGCTCGTGAACAACGCCGGCGTGTTCGTGCAAAAGAGGGAACTGACGGCCGACGGCATCGAGCGCACATTTGCGGTGAACCACTTGGCGCCGTTTCTGCTCACAAACCTGCTGCTTGACAGGCTCAAGGCGGGAGCCCCTTCAAGAATAGTCACCACAAGCTCTATCGCCCACAGGGGAGCCAAGATGGACTTTG
>DASUXB010000072.1:0-10688 GCA_036378195.1 Nitrososphaera sp. | reverse complement strand
AAATGGATCTGCTGGTAGATGCCGTTCTTGCTTACGGGCAGGGTAAAGTCGCGCCTGTTTTCATCCTTGGTCCATATCGAAAGGAAATTGGAAACTATGGCCTGGCCGAACATGTTTGTCACTGTTGTTTCCAGCCCCTTTCGGAAACCGAGTCTGTCGATGTCAGAATACCAGATGAAATATGCATTTTCATCGTTTGCCATCTCGGCAGGTGTTCTAGAAGCCTGCTTCTTGATTTTTGTCATTGGGTCCTTGCCTGCAAGCAGGAGAGAGGGATAAGGCGCAAGGCCAGCCACAAATCCCAGGTCCACAAAATTTGTGGCCAAGCTCTTTTTTGTCACGATGACCCGGCTCGTGGTAAAGTCGAGAGAATAGTTCCTTGACCACCCGCCCTTTTTTTCAGAGCTTAATCTTAGGATAGTTGCTTCGACATTGTTTTCGTGGCACCAGTCGATGTACAGCCTGACCTTCTCTGAATCGGACTTGTCTCGAATCCTTGCGGCATAATCCTGAAGGAATTTTTGAAACATGGCAGGGGTCAATTCTGCTGCTCATCCTCCGGATATGCGACCTGACGCGACAAGATAGGTGAAATGGCCATCATGCTGCTACGGCCTTGACCACCCTATGCCTGCCGGAATGTGCTGGAAGCCGGACGTGGCAAGCAGAAACACCCACGCGGTAAACACGAACGGACCGGTCAGGGCAGGCAGCCCCCACATCCCAAAGAACCTCTGCAGTGCCGGCATCAGAAACGAGCAGCCTATCGTTGCAAAGACCGCCATTGCAAAGGACGCCGGCGTGAGAGGCACAAAGCTTGTCAGGGCTATCATCACAAGGACTTGGTTGAACCCGTGCAGCCCCAGCCGGATCTCTGCAGTCGGGAGTTTCGTGAGTATGGCCATCGCAACTCCTATCCCCGACCCCAACAGCGCCATCAGGCCCGCCAGGTACAGAGGCGAAAATGAGTCCCACTGCGTAGTGTACCCGTTGGTCCACCAGGGCCTATCCTGCACGCCGGCGATAAACGGGGCAAGCTCAAATGCAAGCGTAAGGCCGACGACCCAGAACAGCCCCGTCTTCCAGTTTTCCACGAACGTGACTTGGGACACGCCCTTCAAGGTGGCGATGATGAACTCCTTTGGCGTCCACTTGAAGGCAGACTCTTGTACCAGCGCGTTTCCGCTTCCAGAAATCAGCTCTTCCTTGGGCGGAGGGGCGGGAGCAGGCCATATGTCGTGGCCGAACCTCTTTGTGGCGTACATCAGCGCCCACGTCGTAAAGATAAAGGATGAGGTAAAGCCGGGGATCGCGTATCCTTTTCCGCCCTGTACGAAGACGTCTCCCATCAGGTGCGCAAAGGCCATCCATGTGAACGCCGTTATCGCCGCGCCAAAAACGGAAATGAAGAACGTGTACTTGTTTGCCTTGACGAAGGGCCCGGAATAAAACGCCATGCCCGTAAGGATAGAGTTGTAGCCAAACAGTCCGAACGTCACGAGGCCATAGTCGGCGCCTGCAAGGATGGCGATGCCTGCGCCTATCATGCCGGAAAGCGCCATCATGCCGCCTGCTTTTCTCGATGCAAGCGTCACTCCTGCAAGGATGAGTATGCCCGTTATCGGAGAGCTGAACAATGGAACTTCGGCTATGCCGTTGAACAGGGTAAAGAAAAAGTCTAGAGCAGGGTTGCCCGTCGAAAAAGTCGGTATGGCCATTACACTGGAACTTTCTGAAAGTTCAGTTTAACAATTTGTCAGCCACGCCGATTTATTAATTAGAAATTGTTCTTCCTCAAAAACGATTCCTGCTCTTTTGTAGATATTGTGCATGTCAGCATCGCGCTTCTAATGTACGAGAATATATGCTTGCGCATGGCATTTTCAACCTTTTATAGATGGCATTCCACTGCTACCACGTGGGAAAACGAGTATTACGGATTTACGTCTACGTAATACCCCTAATAATAAGGAGCGTCGCCGATGGCTGACGGGTGGACGTTTGTCCTGACCTCGATACCAGCGATGGTGGTCCTCGGGATGAGGCACGCGCTTGAAGTTGACCACATCACTGCAATAGACAACCTCGTACGGCTGCACAACGCCAGCAAGAGGGCAAGGCTGGTGGGCACCGGATTCAGCACGGGCCACATGATCTCTGTGCTTGGGGAAATGATTTTCATAATCTACGTGATCGGAAGCGCCACGGGCGCCAGCTCACTTGCGTTCTGGGGCGGGATAATCGGCGCAATAGGCATAGGAACAATCGGCGCAAGCAACATCTATGCGATGAAAAAGTGGGGCAGGACGGGCGCCGCCATCCTTGCAAGCAAGGTTCTGTCAAGGACAGAGATGCTCGGGCCGTTTGGCTCCGCGCTGATAACAGGGATGGTCTTTGGACTCGGTTTTGACACTGCGACGCAAATCTCGGCAATCACGCTGTCGGCAGTAGCTTCAGCGACACTTGGCATTCAGGTGGCACTGGTGCTTGCAGGGGCGTTTGCCGTCGGGATGATCCCGCTCGACACGCTGGACAGCTTTGTACTCCGATCCGCATTTTCTAGGATATTCAGCACGAAGGGCTTCAGGTACCTGTCGTACGCGCTGAGCGGCGTGGCACTGTCGGTTGCCGCGATGGTATCGTATTCGATTCTGGCAGGCACGGAAATGATTCCAGAGTGGCTTGGTCCGGCGCTCGCAGTCGGGATAATCGCCACCTCGTTTGGATATTCGTACGTGACAAAGGCAAGAAGAGAAAGCAAAGAAGGAGGTGGTGTCATCAAGGAAAAAATGCCGCACAGCCACCCTCCCAATTTTCGCAAAGGAGAAGAAGACGGAAAAGCCAGCCCGGGAGGAGCCCTGTAAAAATTATTCAAGGACAGCGAGCCAATAGATGCTGTTGTCGTTGGATAGCATCGACCGGCTTATCCTTTCAGAGCTCTGCAAGAATTCAAGGCAGGACGCTGCAGAGATATCCGACCGCTTGAAAAGTCACGGCCACAAGCTGAGCGAGTCAAAGATAGAATCCAGGATCAAAAAGTTAGAGCATGAGGGAGTGATAACCGGATACACGGTATCGGTCGATCCTAAAAAGATTGGAAGGCGCGTGATAAGGGTGGCGCTTGGCACGTTCAAAAATTCGCAGCACCTTCCGACGAGGATAGAGGGCTTGAAAAAATACCTCGCAGACGCGCCGTTCGTGCTGTTTGCGAGCAAGACAAGGGGAGGGTACGACTGGATATCCGTCCAGACGTTTCCATCCGAAGAGATGGCGGACGAAGAAGGCGACGTGTTCAAGAACGTGTTCGGAGACATCATACAGGTGTACGAGGAATACGACTGCGTCCCGCTAAAGGACCCGTCTGTCCACGCCCTTGCGTTCACTGAAAAGGAATACCGAAAATTCCTTGGCGAGTGGAACCCGCCGTCTCTTCCCTGATGATGAAAGAAATTATTATTATTAGTCAGTCTTTCAGGCTGTTTTTGAACCGGATGTTTTCATCGATCAGCGAATGGATTTGCAGCCGCATATTCATCAAGTAGTTGATTATCTCGCCCCTCTTGTCCGGCTCGATAGTGGTGTGCACCTCGTTAATGAGATCGTCAGTCCTGTTGAGCGCGATCTTGAGGGTCAGCGATGCCTTTCGGACCACGACGACTGCTCTTGAATGACGGGAATGGGAAGCGATGCTGCCGTCAGCAATTTCATCATCGTTATTATTATCATTGAATCCCTCTTCGTTTCTCAGCGTCGTCTTTAGCTCACGGATCTGCCTGACCGTCAGGTTGTTGCTGATGACGGCGCTTGCTATCTTGGACTGCGTTTGCGCGGGAATCCGGGCCAGTTCCATGCCCTGACTCACGTTGAGGGTGTTATTGGAAATTTTTTGGATGATGTCTGTAGGCAGTTTTAGCAGCTGCACGTGGTGCGAAACATATTCCTCGCTCTTGCCTATTTTCCGGGCAAGCTCGCTGACGCCGCCCCAGCCAAAATCGACGATGTACCTGCGGAACGCTTCCGCCTCCTCTATCGGGTCCATTGACTTTCTCTGAATGTTTTCTGTGAGCTGCATTTCAAACGCCTGCTTGTTGGACAGCTCCCTTATCCTTGCAGGGACGAACCTCCAGCGCAGGGTCCGGCAAGCCTGGAACCTCCTGTGCCCTGCCACGATTTCAAAGACGTTGCCAAGGGGCCTTATCAATATGGGCTGGATGAGGCCGTGCTCCCGTATGCTGCCGACCAGCATACTAAAGTCAGAGTCGGTTTTCTGAAATTTGTCCCGAAGTGCAAACTGTGACGGGCGGATCATCTTCATCTCGATTTGTTCGATTACACTGGAATCGACAAATTCCACTTCTCCAATAATATCGCCGCTGGGCTACTTATGCTTTCTAGGTTTCATCATAATTGCGGATCATTATGATGAATTGCTTAATAAAATACTACTTTTCTTCTAGAAAATTTTAGACGAAACAATTTTCAGTCTTTTTTGCTTGTCAAGAGCCTCTATAATATTTTACAGACGGCATCATCGTAATTGGTTCCGCCTCCTTCTTTTCGAATAAAACGCCTCCTCCGGCCCGAAAAGCTCCCGTACGTCGGAAGGGAGCAGCTCGTGTTCTATGGATGCTTGGCCCAGCGCCAGATCCTTCATGAAATCGTCGCCCACGATTTCGGCAAGATGCGCGGTGGGGCGTATGTACTCTTTCCCAACCCAAGAAGGATATGCTGGCCTTGCGTACCGGCATTTGTCGGTGAGCCTCAGCGTAAAGTACCAGGCAAGCCCCTCCCGCAATTGATGCGGGTGGTTCTTTGAGATTATCCCGTGCAAGAGCTCGTGCAGGTAGTGGCCGAACTTGGCCGCGTCGGACCTGATAATTATCTCTTTCAGGCGGTAATCCGTGAGGCCTACAAGCCTTGCATCATTGACAAAGGGTTCGGACTGTCTTCTCCTGGATGCCACTTGGACCTCCATCTCCCAGCTTCCGCGGCATATCAGCACGTCAAACGAAGTGACTATCCCAAAGTATGCGCTTATCGCCCTGTTTGCATATTCAACAAGGGAGGATATTTTGCAGGCCTCTTCGCTAGTCACTTCTTCTCCACTGAGAAAGGTAACTTGGCATTTTTGCGGCATGCGCGTGTATACTGGTATATATCACGTCATCCTATTTCAAATCTTATCTAGCCACGGTTGGAGATTTTTTTCATGAAGGAGCTTGACATAATTATCCCTCATGAGCAGTTGGGCGCGCTGAACGAGATACTGCACAAGCACAAAGTAGGAGGGATGTATTTTGTCCAGATCACCGGACGCGGCAAGGCCGAAAGGAAGGAGGTAGAGATCCACGTTGAGACGTACAAGACGGGAAAAAGGTATGTCCCGGAATTCGGCAGCAGGACGATGGTGGTCGTAGTCATCCCCGACTCTATGCAAAAGCCGGTTGTCGATGACATCCTGTCAAGGCTCAGCACTGGCGAGGCAAGCGACGGCAAGATTTTCGTCAAAGACATCCACGAGGCGTACGACATAGGCACAAAAGCTTCCGGAGAAAAGGCCGCGCTTTAGGCTAGATAGATAGATAATTAATTAAAATTTCAATTCATCAATCAGACAGGAAAAATTCATGTTGCTAGAAGAACCGAAAACGTGGTAGTCATGAACTGAAAAAGGAGTAGAGAGAGTGGTAATTCAGTTATCACTCTTCATGCTTTTTGTGTTGTCTGTCTCACCAGTCATAGTCGTCGTTGTGATCATGGTCCTTGTTGTGGTGCTTGTGGTGATGATGGTCATGATCTCCGTCGTGATGATGGTGATGATGATGTCCGTCATCGTGGTGGTCGTAGTGGTCGCCGCCATCAGCAAATGCAGCAGTCGGCGCTGCCATCACTGATGCTACCATCGCGACACCCACGGCCAAAAGGGCGAACGTCAACATCTTTTTCTTGTCTTCCGTTACAGTTGTTGTTGACATTGTACGATCGATGCAGTACAGGTTTTAATCATTTGGGAAACAATTGGACGCGATAAACTTTTGCAAGGACAGAATATGATATTTTTCCAAGAACAAAGTTAAGCCAGTCTTTTATTCGATGCAGGGATCGCGTCGCTATGTAGCGCGGCATTGTCTTGGCAGGTACATGGGCATTTCTTGCGTGCGTAAAGTGCGGCTGCCATTTGGCCGTCTGCTCTTTGCCTGCTTGGTTATGCTTTTTGACCGAGCTGGAAAACTGTGCACGAAATGAAATATTGGAGCGGAATACAGACTGAAAAAAGAGCGAATGGAAAAAAGAGAGGGAGGAAGAGGTGATCGCAAAGATATGGAGGAGAAGAAAAATTGAATTTCTCTTCTCGGCAATTTCCTCCTGCCTCCTCCCATCTTCTGATGCACATGCAAGTTTCTGCATCCACACTCGATCATCGTCGTTGTCGTCGTCATCGGCTATCAAGATGAGCGACTAGTTCTTCCGATTCGGTACTCCTCGCGCATTATTTCATGTGAGAGCAAGCTCACCCTCTACGTTTTTACCTGTTGCAACGAATTGTTGAGTCACAGGAGGGTTATATTTTAGGGATAGATGATTGCTGTTGCCATTGAAGGTGATTGTGGCGCTATTGGCATTTATCTTGTTCTCGGTGAACAAAGATGCAGCGAGTTTGCCTTTATCACCATCCTGGTCTGTAAAATCTGCATTTACAGTCAGTTTTGCGCCGCTGGCCTTGAGAGAGATATTGGAAAGATCATATGTTGCAGCGGTGTTGCCTTTGTTGTCTTTGATTTCTGCATTTCCAGACACAGAGCCTTCTTGTACCCGAATGATAGTGCCCTTCTTGCTATCGATGTCCACTACTCCTTCAATGTGTACGAATGCGTTTGCATTTGAACCACTTACCTTTCCAGGAGCATTTATGTCAAGTGTGAATTGCTTGGTAGCACCAACGTTACCCTGAATAAGGCATTGAGCACCAGGGGGACAGCCGCCACCGCCGTTATCGTTGCCCTGGTCTCCTCCTGGCTCGTTGCCGCCACCAATATTACCCACCGCATCTTGCGCAATGATGCTTTGCTGCGGGTTTAGAGGTTCTGCCGCCGCTGCCGACCTTGCCATGCCGCCAATCGCGGGTGCTATTGCCAAGCCTAACGCAGCAACCACCAAAATGAGCATGGCTGCATTTCTTGGGCTGATAGTACCGCTGCTGTTGCTACTTACAGATTTCTTTTTTTTGTTGAAAAAAGACATAGTATGATAATAAGCTTCAGGCAAGTAAAAAATCTGGCGTCACCTTCTACTCTAGTAATTATTTGATATAATTTCTGCTAATTGCTTTAGCTTATAATTTCAATAGCAATTATACCAGAACGTCTATCTCGTTTGTACATTTAATTCAAAAATTGCATATATATTATTGGCTCCCGCTATACGGGTAGAGACTGGGGCATTTCAAATTACAAGCGTGTACATCCGCCTTTACTAAAAAATAACTATAGTGTCATTTCGTTTGCCCATCATATATGAAATAAGGAAAGGTTGAAAGAAAAAAGGAGGAGACGGATCTCCTTTCTTCTTTTATCGACCAGCCTTGTTACATAGGGCCGGTAACTTTGGTGCACTCTGTCGCTTGCTCATCACCCATACGGGCTTGCTCGCATTCTTGTTGAGAATTCCAGCAACTCTGGTCTTCAGGGTCTCCTGCTACACCGTAGCACCATGAATTATGCGTAGATTCGTCAGGCTGTGCATTTGGATTTTGAAAACATTCACCCGTGGCTTCTTGGTCTACCATCTGCATATCTTGGCATTCCTGTTGGGAATTCCAGCAGCTGGTCAGCTGTTTGCCATCGGCATCGGTACCCTGGTTATAGCACCAAGAATTGTCGGTGTTCATGTCATTCATGCCGTCGGCACTGTTGTCTGCCGGGGCATTGTCGTCATTGGTACCGCCACCAGCAGTACCGCCGCTGATTGCAACCTTGTCTGGGACGATGAAGCTGCGATTTGGAATGTGCACTGTAGAAAGTTCGGCAGCTGATGCTGTTCTGGTCATCAGGCCGGCGCTGAACGCGGGCACCAAAGCTATGCTCAATGCAGCAACTATCAAAATAGTCAGTAATGCTGCATCATTATTTCTTCTCGGTTTACCATCTTTTCTGTCAACAACAAAAGACATTTCGATATGATATCTTGACAGCAATAAAAAAATATAATGTCGACGCATACTATGGCAATTAATCTATAAAAATATGGGTAATTGCATTATCTTCGTATCCTATAGGTATATAGATATACAAAATGTACTGGATTTTTTAGTTTGCTCAAGGCAAGCCGCATCACGCATAACTGCAAAATACAATTTCGGTCAGATAAGTGGCAAAAATTTGCAAAATCATGCTTTTTTTATAACTTGAATTTTCACGATAAGTACATTATCTGCTACATTTACTCAAGGCTTTAAAACTACCTCAACGCTATACGTTACATAATGTTTGTGTCTGTGAAGCAGCTTTACTTACTGATAGTAGGAGCCCTCGTCGCGTCACTTGGCGCCATAACAACACCGCTTGCATTTGCAGGGTCAGCCGGCGACCAATTCACAAGCGTCGCTGTAGGAGGAAGCGTCGGAGGCGGCAGTAATGGCGACGACGAAGCCTCTGCTACAGACTCGACAACAAATGGAGAGGAGGGGCGAGACTTTGACGCGCAGGGAACAATCAATACGAGAACAGACATTACGGAATCCCTAAGTTATAATTTAGAGGGGAGTTGGAATATCCAAGTAAGAAATGGCGAAGTTGTACAATTCGACGTAGCCATGGCCGCCACACCTTCTGACACCAATCTGGGCAAGTCCCACTCTCATGAATTACTGAACTATCAGCCAACGACCGTGGGTGTTTTGGATTCTAATAATAACTTCTTTACCAGTGGCATGATTGACATTGGAACTAATGGCAAGGTATCATGGCAGAATGTACCCGTTGTGATAACTTTTCGTGATAACGGCGGGACGATCACCATCACACTTGATGACACAAAGGCAGGCCATCATTTTGCAGGACAGCCACTAACTGGCACAGTAGAATCAATCACGCCATGTCTAGAGAATCCAGGACCTGCGATGTCTATTGAAAACATTTGCCAAGCGGCAGGAACGGCAAATGATGAAGGAAATGGTGACACGGGCGCAGGTTTTAGCGGTGGCAGCAGTCAATTTACCGTAACAATCGATAGCGATACGTTTGGGCCTAATGAAACACCCGGAGTTAGCGGCAAGGTGAACGACGGAGCTGCGGGCACGGTGGCGCAGGTAGATGTTCTGGATTCTTCAGGCAAGGTAGTGTACAACACCGTGGCAGGAGTCTCGTCGGATGGCAGCTTCTTTACGACATTGAAGGAGTTTTCTCCGGGTCAGTACAACGTCGTGGTGACTTATCATGGCAAGACAGGTACCGCAAACTTTGAAGTTGTAGAGACTGGAACATAGAATATCATGTAGCACGCGCATGTACGAAACGAGAAGGTCTTTGCAATAGTGTAACATGCTATCTTGTCGCCAAGCGGTACGGCCTGCCGGGCCGGAACGCAATCGTCCTTGCAGACACTCTGTCGCGGATGCCGCGCCTGTTCACCTCGTTGTTCTGCGGGCGGGACGTGCCGTGCTCGTCCACTATCTCCACCTCGACGTCATCGTGGAACTTTTTCTTTACAGCCCACGCCATCGAAAGTGCCATTCTCATGTTGCCGTCGCCTATCTTGACCACCTTTCTGTGTGAGCTGACGCCTCCAAGCACCGCGGAAATCTGCTCTACGGCGCTTGCAGGTGACGACTCGACGATGCTTGCTATCTCTTCGTGTAGGTACATGATTGAGATGCCTATCCTGTTGCCCGGGTCGATGCCGATTGTCAGCTGGTCGTCTGCGTGCGAGCCCACTATGCTCCGGAGTATCTTTGCCTTGGCTATCGCAGGGTATCTCGCAAGCTCGGTGTCGAGCATCACTGCCTTTCTTCCCGAAATTATGCCCGCCTCGTCGCGCGTGGTAATTACTACCTTGCAGTCAGAGTCTGCCGCTTCTTCCGGCGATATGGAATCGTACCTAACCTCCATCTGCTTTAGCGCGCGCGTGATTTCATAATACGGCCGGCCACGGATAGTCGCCACTGCCACCTTGTACTGTTGTTGAAAAAGCTCCTTTGTCAGGGGCGCTTCATCATCGACAGCTAGCTTGTATTGGAAATCGCTTTTAAGCTTTACTTCTTGCCGGCCTTGGCAGGTTTCGATTCCTGGCCTAGGACCGTCTTTACGATGCTCTCGACTGCCTTGTCAAACGAGGCGTCGATATTCTTTTTTATCGCGGCCAGACTCGTCTCGGCCTCCTTCATTATCTGCGTGGACTCGGACTCGGCTTCCGCCCTTGCCGCTTCTACTATCCTTTTGGCCTCCTCGTTTGCCATCGATATTATCTGCTGCTTCAATTTGTCCACCTCCTCGTTAGAGTGCGCAAGCAGGCGCTTTTTCATTTCGTCCACGCGTGCGTTCATGCTGTCAATGTCGCTTTCTAGCTCGGCCAGCGCGCCGACGATGGACTCTACGGCGGAATGCGAAGTAGCGGTAACGGTAGCAGCGGCCTTATCGTGTCCCAAGACGAAAGAATTGCCGTGGCAGGGCTATTTAAAAGTATGAGGGGCT
>DASUXB010000071.1:0-3418 GCA_036378195.1 Nitrososphaera sp. | reverse complement strand
GAATGAACACGTTGTCGAATATTATCATGGCCTCCTGGCCGCCGAACTTGCTGTTGACGGCGTCAATGTCGCCTTCTTCCATCGACCTCGTGTCGCACGACTGCCTGCCATAGATGTAGGTGATGCCAGGGGCGTCGACTGGAACCGCGCCCACGATTGCATAGTCCTTGTCCTCGGATTTCAGGCGCATGGTAGGCATGACCAGTATCCAGTGCGAGTTGATGCAGCCGGTCTGGTGCGCCTTGGCCCCCGTGATGTAGACCCCCTTTTTATCTCTCTTGATAATGTGCACGAACATGTCCGGGTCTGGCTGTTGCGACGGCGAGAGGCTCCTGTCGCCCTTGACGTCGGTCATGGCGCCCCCGATGACATGGTTTTCGCGCTGGATCATCTTGATGAATTCTGTCAGGCGCGAGTGGTATTTCGTGCTGTGCTTCTGGTCGACTTCGTAGGTAGTGGAATACAGTGAATTGAGTGCGTCCATGCCTACGCAGCGCTGGAAGCAGGTGCCCGTCAGCTGACCCAGGCGACGCTGCATCTTGTTCTGGTTCACGAGGTCCTCGGCGCTTTCGGCGATGTGGAGGAACCTGTTTACCTGCAGGCCGGATATGGATGATTTTGCGCCGGCCATCTCTGGCTCGGCGTTTGCAAGGTCGTACGTGGCGGCCACTGCATTAATGGAGGGGCGGATCATCGGATGATCCACCGGCTCTTTTACAAGCTGTCCAAAAAGGTATACCTTGAGTTTCCTTCCCCTGAGGCTCTCTATGTACTCAGCCCCGTTCTTTATCGGCATATGATGAGGTACTTTACGATGTTCTTATTTATATCTTCCAGCTTTCGTTCTATACGAGAAAATTGGCTTTTTTTGCGGCATTATTGTGGGAAATTTAGTACGGACTAAGTTGCCACCGCGGCTTTCAAGAGCAAATTCCACATGACGCCATCAAGTTGAAAAATCGCCTCTAAAACACACTCTAACAGACGGCAAGTTGAAAGCGCCTTAAAGACTATATGGATACTATAAAGACTTAATAGTTGTTAAACAAAGTAAATATGATGGCAGGTAACAGCGACGCGTCCAAGGACATTGGATTTGGCGACACAAAACGGAAAATTATGGAATTATTGCTGGATAAACCTGCGTCAGCCGCCGGTATCGCAGAAAAGTTAAGGATTCAAAAAAGCGCCGCAAGGGTCCATCTCGAATCACTTCAAGCAGAGCACGTTGTAAAATCGAGTTTCAAGAGCGAACGGTTCGGCAGGCCGAGAAAAGTGTATGAATTGACAGAATACGGTCGAGAACTCTTTCCAAGAAAATATGATCTAATCCTAAATTACGTCCTGAAGAAAATTGCAGAAAAAGACGGGGAAGAGCATGTTAGGAAGATAATAGAGTCTGTTGCTGATGTCCTGGCAATGGATGTCAGGGACAGAATAGAGAAAAGCGGCGATTCCAACAACCTTAAAGATTCGCTAAAAATACTCAACCTAGTATCCAACGAATTAGGATTCGCGTCTATGCTTGCTGAAGGAACCGGAGATAACACGGATGTGGACAAGGATAACGCATATTCCATCATAAGCAAAAATTGCATCCTTCACAGGGTTGCGCTGGAAAACCAAGACGCCGTCTGTCATGGACTTCACGACATGATAATCAAAAGATCTTTGGACGGCAAGTCGCCGAATGTCAATGTTGAGTTAAGGGAATGCATGGCTCTTGGTAATGAATACTGCAGGCATGTCATAACAACAGACAAGAGAAGCAAAAAGAACTCTTGAACGCACAAACGACATATGCGCCGACATGTGCAGACAAGCAATTTGCCTTCATGTAGAATAAAATATTCAACCAATAAATTTGCGCCCAGGGTTTTTTGCACGTCATCATCCAGTATTCTGTTGCTTTCGACAAAAGCAAGAAAAGAAAGAAGAAAAAGGAAGGAAAAAATCCGATGACGGGTTTGGCCAGTTGCCTGCTGCACTGACCTATCTATCATCTATCTCATGTTTCGCATTTGCTTGACTATCCCGTAGGACAGGTCGTCTGCCATCATCATTGCTTCCTTCTTGATTTCATCGAATGCAGAAACATCGTCCTTGTAGTTCCCGGTCAGTCTTGCAACGGCCTCGGCTTTGGTAAGGGCGAGGTGCTTGTTCAGCATTTCAAGCAGGTCTTTCTTGGACCAGTTTGGATTCGCATCGCTGAGGAAGGTCGCAATATCATCTGCATTCTGGTACCACCTTTTCTCTGCAGCTTGCACTCCTGCATTGTCCCCGGCTTTGGCTGCGTTTAACAGGTCTACGGCGATCAGGATGTGGTCCTTGAGGAGCGAAGTGAGTTTGTTCCCTGCTTCCTCGCCGTAGAAAGGCTTTATCGCATTGCCAATGTCTTCTTGGTTCTTCAAGAGTCGTTCTGCTGCAAAATCAACGTCAGGTGCTTCTGCAGCCGCGCTTATGATGTACATCCTTGTCCAGACTACATGATCCACCCACAGGTCACGCATCGCCATCTTGAACGCGACGGCATTGACGCCGCTCAAGCGTGGTTTTTCCGTTACAGCGGGTTTACCGTGTTCTTTTGCCGTGTCTGACGAGGAGTCTGTGTTGCTGTTGGTTTGGTTGGCAGCCAACGCCGCCGGCATGACGGAAATAATCATGGCCGACAGTAATCCTGCTGCCGCTGCTACCGCAAGAATGCGGACGGAATCATTATGATTCACGCCATTGGCACGGGTGCCTCTTTTATAAACTTTAGCTACTATAAAGTATCTAAAATATCAATATTACGCAAGCCGTACAACCGCGTTAAATTCTCTGGCAGGCTTGCCGCTTTTGCTGTTTGGGCCGGGTAACTTGTCATAGCATTTTTGGGTGATTTTCCAGGCGACGAAGGGTTAACATGCCTTTCATGCATAGCAATACATGCATTGGACCGCGAGAAGGCCATAACCATCGCCATCATGGCTGGCCTTTTTGGCGGGCTTGTCGGCGGGCCGGTTACGTCGCTTGCAGACTATTACGCCCCGCCGGAAAAGAGGCTGTGGCTGTTCATGGCACCCGAAATCATCGGCTTTATCTGCATGGGCATGATGGTCTATTACGGCAGGTCAAGGAAAAAGGAAAAGCAACAAGCCTGAAACTGTGTTATTGTATGTAGGACTGGCTCGCCCTGTCGAAATTCTTGACTACCTGGAACTCCCTTCCAAACTGCGTCTGCATCATGTTGCGCAGCTGCGGAAACAATGACGACGGGTCTTCCTTGGCCATTTTCGTCGAGCTGTGGCTCTCCCCGAGCATCGTCTTGCAGAGGTCGTAGGTCATCTGGCGCACAGTATTCTCGTCGATGATGCCCAGGCTGTGCAGGTACTCGTGCGCAAGAACCATGAACACGTAGGCGTTGTATTCCGCCTCG
>DASUXB010000070.1:0-2096 GCA_036378195.1 Nitrososphaera sp. | reverse complement strand
CCCTTTGCCCTTGCGTCGTCGACCTGCCTTGCAAGAGCCTGCCTCTGGCTGTCGCGAACCAGCGGGCCGATTGTGGTCTTGGGGTCGAGCGGATCGCCAAGCACCTCCGCCTGCGTGTCTTCGACGAATAGTTTCGTGAATTTCTCCGCGATGCTCTTGACCACTATGAACCTCTTGGCGGATATGCAGCTCTGTCCCGTGTTCAACAGGCGCGACTGCGTGGCCATGTACGCCGTCTGCTTTAGGTCAGCGTCCTCAAGCACGATAAACGGATCACTGCCGCCAAGCTCAGCACGAATTTCTTTAGGTCTTTGGACGCAAGCTCGGCCACACGTTTTCCAGTATTCACGCTGCCGGTGACCGAGACTGCGTCGATGTCTGCCTGCACAAGTGCCTCGCCGGCGCGATAGTCGCCGATTACCACTTGGAACACGTTTTCCGGAAAGCCAGCGTCAGAAAACGCCTCCTGCAGCTTAAGCGAGCTTCCAAGGCATACGCTCGAATGCTTTAGCACGCCGACGTTTCCAGCAGTCAGCGCCGGCACCGCAAAGCGCATCACCTGCCAAAACGGGAAATTCCACGGCATTATGGACGCAACTACGCCCAGCGGCTCAAACGACACAAAGCTCTTGCGGAACTCTGTGGGCACTATCTGGTCGCGCAAAAACGCCTCCGCGTGCTCGGCGTAATAGTCGCACACCCATGCGCATTTTTCGATTTCGGCAAGCGACTGGCGCACCGGCTTGCCCATCTCTTCCGTCACGACATGCGCATAATCCTCACGGTTTTTGCGCATCACCCTGCCGAGCTTGCGCATATAGTCTGCGCGCTCGCCTAGCTCTAGCTTTTTCCAGCCGGAAAACGCCTCCCTTGCCTTCCTTACTTTTTGCGCAACCACTTCTGCACTGTCGTTGTCATAAGACGCGATTGCCTTGCCTGTTGCCGGGTTTACCGTCTCTATCTGCTGCATGATGGCAGTACTATGCTCTGCGCGCTAATAAGCGCTCGATGAAAAAGAAGAAGAAAAGAAAGTGTATCCCGCCGGCAGGATTTGCTCCAAAACGGCGTGTGTGTCGCCAGTCTTGTTTGAGCCTGCGACTCTTCGGTTACTGCTACCTGTACGCCCGATAGGCTGCTACACGTGGTCAGCTAACTGTTAGCCGACATCTACAGCCGAAAGCTCTACCAGGCTGAGCTACAGCGGGACAGTTCCGTTGGCTGCGAGAATGCTATATTATCTTATTGGAGGTACCGTGCGACGTCAAGTGCAAAATAAGAGATTATCCTGTCGGCGCCCGCCCTCCTCATGGCAGCAAGCGACGCGACCTTGCACTGTTCCTCGTCCACCCAGCCCCTCATGCCTGCTGCCTTTATCATGGCGTATTCGCCTGACACGTTTTGCACCGCTACCGGCACGGAAAACTGCTCCTTTGCGCGCCTGACAAGGTCAAGATACGCAAGGCCCGGCTTGACCATCACCATGTCCGCGCCCTCCTCGATGTCGGCTGCTATTTCGCGCATCGCCTGCTTTGGGTTTGCGTACGACACTTGGTAGCCTGCCTTGTCAATTGCACCGTTTTTTCTTGCAAACGCGGCCGACCGAAACGGCGTGTACAGCGACGACGCGTGCTTGGCAGAGTACGAAAGTATCCTTGCCCTGTAGCCGTTTCTGTCAAGCGCGGTCCTTATTGCGCGCACTTGGCCGTCCATCATGGCAGAGGGCGCCACTACGTCCGCGCCAGCCTCGGCGTGACTCTGAGAAATCTCCGCAAGCACCCGCAGAGTAGAGTCGTTGTCTACCACCGCGCCGTTGCGCAACAGCCCGCAGTGCCCTGACAGATTGTACTGGCAAACGCAGACGTCCGTTATCACGTCAATCGACCTGCCAAACGCCGATTTTATCTCCCTTGTCGCGCGCTGCACGACGCCGTTTCTGTCCGCTGCGGACGAGCCGTCGCCGTCGCGGCTTTTTGGAATGCCAAAGACTATGATAGAGCGGATTCCAGCGTCGGATATTTTCTGCACGCCTGCGGCTGCGTCCCTGGAAGGCGATACGGGCACGCCTGGCATGGCCGCTATTGCGCCCTCTTGCTGCT
>DASUXB010000069.1:0-9263 GCA_036378195.1 Nitrososphaera sp. | reverse complement strand
AAACGCCACGGGCTACAACTTGGCAAACATGACAAAAACCGCCGCCAGCACGCTGATACCAGAGACGGCGGTCAAATCCGATAGCATGGCGTACACGCCCCTGTCGGAAGCCCAGATAAAAGAGCTGACCGATTCTGCCGGCTGGCAGGTAGTAGGCGGCAAACTCTACAAGGCGTTCCAGTTCAAGGACTTTGTGCAGGCGTTCCAGTTCATGTACAACGTGGGCCTTGAGGCAGAAAAGATGAACCACCACCCCGACTGGACCAACAACTATGGCACCGTGTCAGTCTATTTGTATACGTGGAGCGCGGGGAACAAGATAACCGACTATGACGCCAAGCTGGCAGGCGTGATTGACAGGGAGGCAAAGGCCCTTGGCGCCACCACTACCAGCAATACTACAAAAGCCGCCAGCACGGTTTTTGACTCGCCCCACGTCAGGGTTGACTACCTGTTCTCTACAAAGCGCGACAACGGAACTGCAATCAGCCAGGAGCTTTTGGAGCAGGCAAGGACAGAGCTTGCCGAACGATTTGGCGGAGTCACGGTGCTCCCGACTTTTAGCGGAACTACGATAAAGAACGGTACTAGGCAAGACGGCGAAAGCAACGCAGGGTTTTTCGTAGTCGCCCCAAACACCCCAGAGAATATCGAGTGGTTCACGGACTACAAGGGGACGATGGAAAAAAGGTTCGGGATTGATGGCATCTTTATGACCATGTCGCCGAGCGTGATAATAGCCTAGCGCAGTTGCTGGTAACAGTCCTCGCAGTACGCCTTGACTATGGTGGAGGTGTGCGGCTGTATGGCGACGTAACCTACTATGGCCTCGCATTCTGCGCACACGACCTTGCGGTAGCCGGGTTTCATGGCCCGGCTACGCAACGGTGCCAGATAACATGATCGCTTCTTTGCAGGCCGTTGAATAGCAAATATACCTGATTTTGCGATACTGAAATGCAGTTGAAAAAAATACCACGCGTCAGCTCGGCGCTCAAGGCAGTCGACTTGAAGCAAGAGCCGGCGCCCCTCATCATAGGCGAGCGCCTCAACACCCAGGGTTCCAGAAAAGCCAAGGAGATGGTCATGAAGGACGACCTTGACGGCCTCGTGAACCTTGCAAGGGAGCAGGTGGAGGACGGGGCTCACTGCCTCGACGTGTGCGTCGCGACCACAGAGAGGTCGGACGAACTAGAGTTCATGAAAAAGCTGGTCAAGCGCCTGAGCCTGGAGGTCGAGGCGCCCCTCGTGATAGACTCGACCGACCCAAAGGTGGTCGAAGCAGCGGTGATGCAGATACCGGGCAGGCCGATAATAAACTCGATAAACCTCGAAGGCGACGGCTCGCGTTTCCACGCTCTTGCGCCGCTCATGGCAAGGTACGGCCTGCCGGCGATAGCGATGTGCATCGGGCCAAAGGGCATGGCCAAGACTGCAGAGGAAAAAGCAGAGACCGCGCAATTATTGTACGACACTGGCAAGAAATACGGGCTTGAACCTTGGCAGTTCATCTTTGACGTTCTCACGTTCACGCTTGCGACGGGCGAGGCCGAGTTTTCAGACTCTGCCAAGAACACGCTTGAGGGCATCAGGCTCATCAAGCAGAGGTTCCCCGATGCGTTTACCACGCTTGGCCTGAGCAACGTCAGCTTTGGCCTTCCGGCTGGCGCGCGCAAGATTGTGAATTCAGTGTTTCTGTACCACGCCATAAAGGCGGGGCTTGACACCGTAATCATCAGCGCCAAGGACATCATACCGTACCCGGAGATCGACGCGGAGCAAAAGAGGCTCGCAGAGGACCTTATTTTCAACAAACATCAGAACGCGCTTGCCGACCTCATCGCGCATTTTGAGGGTGAGAAAGCCAAAGTCGCGTCTGGTACGAGCAAGCGCGTCGAAGTCGACCCGTCGTGGGACGCGGACAAGAAATGCCATTTCCGCATAGTAAACCGGCTAAAGGACGGAATAGAGGCTGATGTCGTACAGGCAATAGCAGGGCGCATACCGGGAGCTAAAGTCGTAGACGACAGGCGGGAGGCAAATAGGGAAGCCGCGCACGAGGCGGCGGTGCAAACACTGAATGAAGTCCTGTTACCGGCCATGAAGGAGGTGGGCGACAAGTTTGGCGCAGGCGAGCTCATCCTGCCGTTCGTGCTGAAATCGGCAGAGTGCATGAAGGCCGCAGTCGCAGAGCTTGAAAAGTACCTGATAAAGCAGGAAGGGGTGAGCAAGGGCAAATTAGTGCTATGCACGGTGTACGGCGACGTGCACGACATCGGCAAGAACCTGGTCAAGACGATTTTCGCAAACAACGGCTACACGGTCTACGACCTAGGCAAGCAGGTGCCCATGCAAAAGATACTGGAAAAGATAGAGGAGGTCAAGCCGGATGCTGTCGGGCTTTCCGCGCTGCTCGTGTCGACGTCAAAGCAGATGCAGTATTTCATAGAGCACGCCCGGCAGAACAATATGGCAGTCCCTGTGCTGTGCGGAGGCGCGGCGATAAACAGCAACTACATCAACAGGATAGCCAAGGACGGCGGAATATACAACCCCGGCGTCTTTTACTGCAAGACCGCGTTTGACGGGCTGCGGGCGATGAACGCGCTCGTGTCAGGCGAAAGGTCGCAGTTCATAGGCGACTGGCGGCAAAAGCTGGAAAAATGGACAGAGAAACAGGCGGTGCAGGAAACCGCGGACCTGCTGCCGCACAGCGGGATAAAGCCGGTGGAACCCCCGGTGGCGCCGCACATTGGCAGGCAGGTGAGGCTAGAGCCGGCGGACCTTGACCTGAAAGAAATCTGGAAGCACATCAGCAAAAAGTCCCTTTTTGTGCTGCAGTGGGGAATAAGGGGCAAGGGCGCAAGCGAAAGCGGCGACCCGGAAAAACTGTTTGCAGAGTGGACGGGGCGCGTCATCGATGAAAAACTGTTTGAGCCTAGGGCGGTCTACGGGTATTTCCGCTGCCACAACCTGTCGCAGGCAAGCGCCGGCCCCGGCAGGCTGGCAGTCGACCTTGCAGATGCCGGCAATCAGCAGGTCGTTTTCGAGTTCCCGAGGTCAGCCAAGGAAAAGCACCTGTGTCTTGCAGACTATTTCGGAAAGGACGACATTGCGGCTTTTCAGGCAGTGACAGTCGGGACAAAGGTCACCGAAGTCATCGACGGGTGGAACAAGCAGGACCGCTATACAGACGCATACTACCTGCACGGTCTTGCAGTGGAAACGGCAGAAGCGATGGCCGAGTGGGTCAACGCCCGCATACGTAAAGAGCTTCAAATCGGCGACAAGCGGGGCCTGCGCTACAGCTGGGGGTATCCTAGCTGCCCAGACGTGATGCAGCACCATCTTGTGTGGCAGATACTGGACCCGGAAAAATCAGGGATGGGTCTGACAGAGTCGGGTCAGATAATTCCGGACCAGTCCACTGCCGCAATAGTGGTCCACCACCCTCAGGCAGAGTATTTCGTGCTTTAGGGCCGGAGAAATCTTCTCAATCCGCACCTTGATAAGATTATATCCGTGCACGGCTTAGGAACGTCGTAAATTGAGGCTGAGAAGGGGGCACGTTTTGCTCATAGCAGGAGCTGCCATCGTCGCCTTTAGCTTTATCGCAAGCAGCTATTACGGCCCCCAGTTTCTCAAGGAGATACAGGAGAAAAACGTGCACACTATTGCGCCTAGCGGCAAGCTAGACCTTCAGGGGAACATCACGTCAGGAACAGGTGCGTACGTCGTGGCGTTTCCAAATAACCCTGCAAGCCCCGTGCAGGCGACAGTCAGCGTCAGCGACCCTGACGGCGAGCCGGTGTCCAGGAGAAGCCTGAACGTACTCAGCTATAGCGAGTCATTTCCTGCCCAAAAGCAGGGCAACTATACCATCACCATTTCAAACCTCGGCAACGCCTCCCTTGACGCGTTGGTGATATTTGGAGAAGAGCAGGCAGTAAGCGAATCCGTCAACACACCGAACACTGTCCCTGCGGCTATCTCTATGCTTCTGGTCATTGCGGGGATAATCGTCCTTGCGGCAGGCGGGGCAATCATGCTTATTGACAGGCACAGGGACCAAAAGATGAAGCAGTTTGGGGACATGAGCGACCTAGTGTAGGATAGTGTAGGGTAGAGAGCGGACATGGCAAAACTCGAAGCGCGCAACATCGGCAAGGACTTTAATTCAATGCAGAGCAACGGCCATGCCCACATGTCTGCGATAAGCAACATCAACCTGTCGATAGAGGACGGCCAGTTCGTCTGCCTAGTCGGCCCGTCCGGCTGCGGCAAGACCACTCTTTTGAACATACTTGCGGGGCTTGACAGGCCGACCGAGGGAGAAGTGGTGCTTGACGGCAAGCCAGTAGCAGAGACGGGCCCAGAGAGGATAATGGTGTTCCAGGAAAACGCGCTCTTTCCTTGGCTGCGCGTTATTGATAATGTAGAGTTTGGCCTGAAGGTAAAGGGAGTAGAGAAGGCAAAGCGCAACGGCATAGCGATGCAGTACCTGGAGATGATGCAGCTCACGAAATTCGCCGACGCCTACACGTACCAGTTGTCCGGCGGCATGAAGCAGCGCGTGGCAATAGCGCGCGCCCTCGCAATCGACCCGGAGGTGCTCCTGATGGACGAGCCCTTTGCGGCGCTTGACAGCCAGACGCGCGACCTTTTGCTCGTCGAATTGCAGCTCATCTGGGCGCGCACCAAAAAGACAATCGTGTTTATCACGCACAACATCACCGAGTCGGTGTGCCTCGGCGACAAGGTAGTCGTGTTCACGAAAAGACCTGGCACGATAAAGAAAGAAGTGTCGGTGGACTACCGCCGGCCACGCGTTCCGGAGGACGATGGGCTGCACGAGTACCAGCGCAAGGTGCTTGACGAGCTGAAAGGCGAGATAGCGGCAAGGGAAATCTAGAATGAAATTCAGTTAAGATTTTTCGTCATCGGGTGAGTGAGCCACGCGTCATTCTTACAACATCAAGCACGCCAGAATAACTGCACGTCGAGCAGCGTTTCAGATTCTCCGTAGGATCGCCATCAAACGTTAGTATAGCAATCTCCTTATTGCATTTGGGACACCTCGCTTTAATCCAGATGCTTTCTCCGACATTCTTGACAGCTTTATTATTGCAGACAACGCAAGTGCCATACATGAACATCTGGCCATCCGCGCTCACCTCGCTATGATAAAGCACAAACTGCCTATCCAGCCTGCAAACATTGCAGTATGTTACAAAGTTGAATGACAACAGCCGTTTAAGATAAGCTTCAACAATGATTTAACGTTTCACCGTATATGCATATCCTAGAGTAAACTAAGAAAATGTAAGCACGTTAGACGTTTTATTATTTAGGAAAAATCTAGAGTCTTTTTACAAGGTCTATTCCTGACTGGAAGCTGTTGGGCGAGGTGAGGAGCACGCTTGCAGCCATCCTGCCCGCCTTTTTCACAAATTCCTCCGGCTCTTTTTCATATCTGGACCAGTCAAGGCCGATCATCTTGGCAGACTGCGCGTTCTTTTCGGAAGGCACCATTATGCACGCGACCACCTTGATGCCGTGCGGCTTGACAAAATCGACGATCTCGCCAAGGTCTGAAAGCGACGATATGGACTGCGTGACAAGCGCGTGCGGCTTGGCTTCGAGCTTGGCCTGTATCGCCGGCGCGTTTTTGTCGGCGATTCTTGCGGGAAACGACAGGTCCAGCTTTATCTTGCGGTCAAAGCCCTGCTCGCGAAGCATCCTGACTGCCTGCGACGGCTTTAATCCCGAATTGCGGCCGTCGGTCGGCGCGTCGCCAAGCAGTATCAAGAGGCTGTCGACTTTTGAAATGACGGCGTCAGCCGCCGCTTGGCAAAGCGTGATTATGTTCCGGTCGCTTGTCCTTACGCTGCAGCTCAATTTTGCGCCCTTGGCGGCCTTTTTCACAAACGACGCGGCGGTGATGCTTGACACCCGGGGCACTCCAAGGACAGAGTCGGTGAGGTGTATGCCGTCTACAATATGATGCCTGCCCAGTTGCGACGCTCGCTCTTTTAGGGCCTCCATGTCACTGTCGAGGCGCCGCTGGTCAAAGCGCCCTTCCCTTGCCACCTTGGGCGGGTTCAGCTCGTACGCTATTTTCATCGCCGGCCGAAAATTGGCACTCCTGCGCCTTATTAAATGCAGAGGTGTATGCAGGTATGCAACAGTACGCGAGAAACGCTAGTGTGATTTTGCAATGCCCAGATAGTAGGATTTCACGTCGCGCCTGAGCAAAAGGCGCAGGGCAACGAGACTCGTGATGATGGCAAAGAGCGAATAGTCAAAGACTATGAAGTCAAAAGAGTCGGACGCAATGCTCTGCGCAACGTGCGCGATATACGGCGCCAAGAGGTTGTTCAGGTGAGCGGCAAGAAAGACGAGTTGAAATATCATGTTGGCCTTCCGGGCGTCTTGGCCCTTGAACGTCTTTATTCCTATGACGGCGGCAGGGGCTGCAAAGGCCGGATCAAGGTACAGTGTAGGGACAGCAAAGGGAAGGTTGGGATTGAACCAAATGCCCACAGCCACGGCTTGCGGTACGCCAAGAGCAAGGTTCAGAGCAGTTGCAAGTATCGTCAGGATGCCGATTGTCCTGATAATTCTTGGCGTCGATGACGGGGGCGCCGTATGCATATATGCTCTGTGGCCTTGAAGAAAACAGGTGCCACGCCGCTATATCACGGTGCTATTCGATAAATCGCTTCTTTTTGGTTGGCCGCGACGCTGAATGCCATGTACGCAAGTACTTGTCAAAAAGAAATGCAGAAGCGGCTAGGCCGCGTCTGCATGTTTAGGCGATGACTGAGTGGTTTCATCTTCTTTTTCCGCCCTTGCTTTGTACTTGGGCACGATTGGCTTGAAGAACCCCATCTGCCCCACCGTCAAAAAGGCGATGCCAAGGACGAACGATGCGGCAGAGGCCGCCACTATCCCAAGATACGGCACCATGGAGGATGAAGGTGGAGGATGTGTCACCTTGTCGTATATCATAGGGCTGTTGCCACCCACGGCCAGGGAATTTGACTCGATTGGCATTGCGTACGCCATCCCGGCTACTCCGAGGACCACCAGCATCGCGCCGATACCTAACTTGCCCGATGCCATTGCCGCGTCATTCGACGAAATCATATTAGAACGAGACTTAACCATGTTCACCTGACTTCACATGATCTTGTTGCACAATGTTCTTATAATTGGGTAAAAGAATTACAACCGACGTTATAATAATTGGAGAAAACGAGACAATGAGCCACAAAATATCGTGCAGGGCGTGCGGCGAGTACCTTTCGCCGACTGCCATCTGCACCGTCTGCCAAGAATATGTCATATGGACGTGCCCCAGATGTGAGAGGACGGACGACGTGACGCACATCCACGGCTACTGCAGGGTCGCCTACAAAAAGATCGAGGTAAAGGCCAAGTCTACCTAGCACGCGCAAAAGCATTACCATATTATGGGGCGTCCGCCATAGCACAGACAACTATGGCGCTATGGGACTCTGAAGGCGGGCAACTCATCATCGAGATGGTAGTCGCCTCCGTTGCAGCATTGCTCGGCCTATGGTATCTCAAAAAGAGGACCAAGGACAAAGAGTCGGCTGCAAAGAAAAGCGACACTGACCAGCAGCAACCGCCTTCTTCCTCATAGATATTATTTTTATTATTTCACGACGAGCACGGGGCAGGGTGCGTACGTGACGACTCCCGAAGACACGCTTCCCATCACGAGCTTCTTAAAGCCGGTGCGACCCTTGCTCCCTATCACTATCAGGTCGGCGTTGTTCTCTTCTGCATAGTGTACTATCTCGCCCACAAGCGACAGCGGGGCGTGTACGACTGCGCTTGTCATCCTGACGTTTAGGGCGTCGGCTTCCTTTTTGATGCGGTCAAACCAAGGAGCGGCTTCCTTGCCTGCCGCTTCGAGTATCTTGTCGATGTTCTGTGGGTACGCGGCCCCGTAAACGCCGAGAGACACAAGGCTCTGGTTTAGTTCAAGCGCGTGGATCGCAACCAGCTTTGCGCTGTACCTGTGCGCAAGGTCGACCGCAAAGGACGCGGCGCGGTGGGCGTTTTCAGAGCCGTCAACCGGGACAAGGATTGTGCGCACCGTGCTTGCTGATGACATGATATGAAATTACTCAACCATATTATTTACAGGTTCCAGCTCTGACGCGTAACTCTGTCAATATACATGGTTAAGCGAGCCTTAATACCAAAACTTGGCATATGATTATCAGGCGAACAAGAAAAATGCAACAACAACCTTCTGAACCAGATGTCGTACCGCGCTGGGACCGCGTGATACACAAAGGGATCAGGACAAAGGACGGCGCGCCGGTTGGAATCATCGCCTCCGAAGAGCCGGGTTTCATAGTCGTCCTGGGTGCAAGGTCGAGGGTGTACAAGATACCCAAGTCGCACGTCAAATCCTTTGACGGCTCGCAGATGCTAATAGACATACCGGCGAAAGAGATGGGCAGCTACCGCGTCTGACCCTCTTCTTGCCCTTTTTCTCAAGTCCGTGCTCTCAAAAATACGTCTTGCAGGCAGGCAGAAAAAAATGCAGAATCTGCGTGTACCGGCATGTTAAATAATTGCCCGTTCAAAATTCACACATGTACGACGAAAAAGAAGCGCGGCAGCTGTGCATCCGGGCCATAAAGCAATACACGACTGCGGCGCAGGACATTTCTGCTCAGGATAAAGCCGACGGAAAAAAGGCTCTGGGCTTGCTGGAAAAAGGAGGAGACCCCGTCAAGACCTCCGCCCCCGTATTGTGCAGCGCGCTGGCCTCCTATCTCAAGAGCCTCAAGGCAATTGAAGAGTTTGTCATCTCTGACCAGTTGTTCCTTGGGTTTGACGGCGCAAACCCGCTGCTGGTTGCGCTGGACAGGGAGATCAGCCTCACGCTAGAGACCAAGGGCCAGATATGCCACGAGGACGTTCCAAGGCGCCAATCCAGAGTCGACTGGTAACAAGCGGCTCGTGCCGCAACGGAATTTAACCAGCGCAGGCCAAGAAACGCCGTGCAAAAGGAGGAGCTCCTGCGGCGCCTTGCCGGCGCGCTGGCGACAAAAAGCGTGCACATGCCGCAGGATGCGGCGACCTCTATACCTTCGGCGGTGCTTGTCATAATCCACTACCACGAAGGCGTGCCGTACATATTTTTGACAAAGAGGAGCGCGGGGCTAAAGTCGCACGGAAGCGAGATCTCTTTTCCCGGCGGCAGGCACGCAGAGGGC
>DASUXB010000068.1:0-3312 GCA_036378195.1 Nitrososphaera sp. | reverse complement strand
CAACGATTACGCGCTTTATCGCGCCCCTTGCCATCATGTGGCCAACTGCCGTGTCCGGTATCAGGCTGACATCCACCCCGTCATGCTGCAGCTCAAAAGCGGTGAGCCTTGCCCCCTGCATCACCGGCCTCGTCTCTGTCGCAATGACGCTCAGGCGTTTGCCCGATTCCCTTGCCGCCCTTATCACGCCTAGCGCAGTGCCGTACGCGACCGTCGCAAGCGAGCCGGCGTTGCAGTGCGTCAGCACCACATCGCCGTCTTGAAACAGCCTTGCGCCGTTTGCGCCCATCTCCCTGTTGGCTTTTACATCTTCTCCCCACATCTTTTGCGCCTCAGAAAGTACGGCTTTTCTTGCATCCTCAAGCGTCTTGGCGCGCTTGGCTTTTCCCATCACGCGCTCTAACGCCCAGAAAAGGTTGACAGCGGTTGGGCGTGTCGCCCGAAGCTCCTTGAACGCAGTATCAAGGTCGGTCATGAGCTCTGAAAGAGTCTTGGCCTTGCTGTTCTGCGCGACAAGCGCAAGCCCCAACGCGGCACTTACGCCTATCGCAGGCGCGCCCCTGACCACCAGCTTTTTTATCGCGTCCGCAACCTGGTGGTAGTCGGTGCATTTTATGCGCACAAGCTTGTTTGGAAGCTTTGTCTGGTCGATCATGACGACGGCGTTGTCCTTCCATTCGACAGTAAGCAAAAGATCAAGATTCTTGCCTTTAGCCAAGCAGGAAGAAAAACGCCTCTTGGGCGGTATTAAACCTAACTAGGTTTTCTCTTGCGCCTTTCAGCCCTATTGCAGGCGGAGCGCTGTGCCGGCGATGTGATGGCTAGGTGCTCTTTTTCTTTCTGCCTATCGACGCAAACCTGCCGGCAAATTTCGTCCCGTCGAGCATTCCCCGGCCGTCGTACACCGCCGCGTCGCCCGTGTCGCTCTTTGATAATTTCTGATATTCTTTGTGATCGGTGGCAAGCATCACGAGGTCAGCGCCCTTTAGCGCAGCCCGCAGGTCCTGCGTCAGTGCAACGTCTGCTGCTAGCGCAGGGTCGCTTTTCACCATCGGGTCGTGGACGCGGATTTCCGCGACACCGGCCTTTTTCAATTCATCAATGACGCTGTAGGTCGGCGAAAGCCTCGTATCAGACACGCCTCCGCGGAACGCAAGGCCGAGGACTGCCACCTTGCATTGTGCCGGCGCAGTAGCCCCATCAAGGAGGCTTAATGCCTGCGAGACGCAGTACGCCGGCATCGAGTCGTTGACGTTTCTTCCAAGCCGGGTGATGTTGCACTCGGCTTTTGCGATATCAGCCGTGTGCAGTATGAACTGCGGGTAGACTGGTATGCAGGCTCCGCCGACTCCGACTCCGGGCTTGTGGATGTGGCAGAACGGCTGCGAGTTTGCCCCGTCCCTTGCCTCCCAGAAATCGACTCCCACCTTTTCGCAAAAGCGTGCCATCTCGTTTGCAAGCGCGATGTTGACGTCCCTGTACACGCCTTCAAGCAGCTTCTCGGCCTCGGCTGTGCGCATGTTTGCCATCGTCATAACGCCGCGCTTGAACACGAGTGAGAACAGTTTCGATCCGGCCTCGACGCTTTTTGGGCCGGCGCCGGACACAATAGCAGGATAGCGCTCCTCGATGTCCTCGATTGCCCTGCCCTCGTAGATGCGCTCGGGGCTGTAGACCATTGAAAAGTCACTTTCTGCTTTCAACCCGCTTTCCTTTTCCAGTATCGGGACGACTACATCTTCAGAGGTGCCCGGAGGAACGCTCGGGTTCAGCACGACAAGGTCGCCCTTTTTGAGCCCCTTCCCTACGGAAGAGGCGACTTGCTTGACGGCGCCAAGGTCGGCAGAAAGCGACTGGCCGACGGTCAGAACCGGCACGCAGATCATCTTGACCTGCGAGTCCTGCGACGCCTTTACTGCATCATCATAAACGAAAAAGCGCTTTTGCTTGAGCCCCTTTGCAAATGCCTCGTTCACACCCGGCTCGGGCACGTGCGTCCTGCCCTTTCTGGCACTTTCAAGGACAGAAGGCGACTTGTCAACTCCTATAACATGCGCGCCGAACCTGAGCCATACGGACGCTATCGGCGAGCCGACGTGGCCTAGGCCATAGACTGCAATTTTCACCTTGCCTGATTTTATCTTACCTGCAAGACCTGAAATCGCGCTGTTGTTGCCAGTCTTTTTTTTCATTTCGCAGACAGATGTCAGCCTGTCGCCCGTATAAGCTTTAATGCTTCCGCCGGCCCTTGGCATGGTGTTGGTGCCCAAGGCAGTCAGGGACTATGTTGCAGAGCTGCCCCATCCTGCGGGCCTAGTGGGCTGCAGGGCCGCCGGTGAAATGTCTCACGATTGCTGCGAGTACGATATCGCCGTGTTTGGGCAGGGTGAAAACCGACTTGAGAAGGTCGGCGACCACATCGTGGAACTGGTGCACATTAGCCTGCCAAGGGACCACCTTGTCGCCTTGAGAGGCATGACAATAATCAGAGATTCAAAAGAATTTTCCACCTCATCAACCCTCAAGGGCATAACAGAAGACAGATTCAGAAAAGCCCTTTTTGCGTCCGGCAGAAAGGCTCTAGTAAGCTCACTTTTCTGCCAACAGAGGTTCAAGCTTGCCAGAAAGGAGCAGCAGGTAGCAGGGGCGATGTGGCTCAAAATGGCGTCGTACCACCTTGTAGCCGGCACCCTTGCGGTTTTCGGCGCGCGGCCAATGCCCTTGCACGAGCTTGCACAGGCAAGGCAGGCCGACCTGCCCGCCGATGTGGCAGACGGCGTCCAGGCCGCGCTAGAGTGTATCGGAATAGAGCGGGCCACGAGACCAGCCATAGCAAGGTCGACTGAGGCAATGCTGGAGCTGAAATCCAGAGACTATGATAGAGAGCTTGTGCGCACCAAGGTAGAGCACCTGCTGGAAAAGAGTATGCTCGCCGACTGCTACTACTACACAGGCAGGGTCGCAGCGGAAAACCTGGCTGCAAGAAACGACGTGTTTTTCAGGCGCTACGCCAAGCTTGTCCAGATTGCCATGGACCTATCTGGCGATGAGCAGCAGCTGGAGAGGCTACAGAAAAGCCTGTCCTTGGCCGCAAAAAGGGGCCTAAAGACTACGGGTGCTACTTTCTTTTAACAGTAAGGACTGGCGGCGCCTCGACCATCTTGGCGGCCTTGGCGCGCAGCTTTGCCTTGTACTTTAGGTTCCTCGGCTTTGTACGGAGCCTGTACCCGCAGCACGGGCACCAAAGGCCATCCCACTTGATGAATATCTCGCAGATCTGGCACCTCTTTTGCCCGCTGGCGTACCTGCCCG
>DASUXB010000067.1:0-17313 GCA_036378195.1 Nitrososphaera sp. | reverse complement strand
ATGTCGCTTTCTAGCTCGGCCAGCGCGCCGACGATGGACTCTACGGCGGAATGCGAAGTAGCGGTAACGGTAGCAGCGGCCTTATCGTGTCCCAAGACGAAAGAATTGCCGTGGCAGGGCTATTTAAAAGTATGAGGGGCTCTGCTGTCAGGTCGTGAGCGTCAGGATCGCCTGTGCCATGTCGCCCTTTGATTCGGTCAGCGCCTGGACTGCCTTTTCCCTCGACACGCCTGCCTGCTGCATGACAAGCAGTATGTCGTCCTCCTTGAAAGTCGGCACGTCGCGCTGCTTTTCCTCGATGTCGGTGGCGACCACCTGGAAGATGGTGCTGTCCTTGCCCTTCATCTCGATGATCTGCGGCTTGACCAGGTAGAATTCCTTAGTGTCGGTCTTGATTATAACTTCCTCGACGTTTGGCATCTCCTTCATGTCGAGGCCCATCTTGTCCAACATGCGCCTCATTTCGCGGTTGCCGCGCATCATGTCACAGTTGCTATGCCGTCCGACCTTTTATTCCTTCCCGCACTTTGACTGCTACACCCTTTGAAAACCTGCCCATCAGGCCGGCGCCGAGCACGGCTATCCCGACTGCAATCACGCTGTTATCCCCATCAAGGACGGCGACATCAGAGCCCGTCTTCACGTTAGAGCCGCACCACTGTACGTGGCGGCAGAAAAGCGACCGTCCCTCGCTCACAAACGGCACAGCGTCGGCGGCTGGAACCACGCAGTTTTCCCGGAAAGCGGGGCTGTTTTTGGCAAAAAACCGCGCTCCTTCCACGGTGAGCGCAAGCCCGCCGTCGGTGCGCAGGGTAGCGACAAGAGCGCCATCGATTGAAAAGTTCTTTATCCTGCCCGTTTTTCGCGAGTATTCAAACTGCATGTTGTCATTGGCCGGCAGGGCCTCTGACACGCCGGCACCAAAGACGGCATCAACGTGCAGGCAGACCTTTTCCCGTGCGTCGAGCGGTAGCGGGTTCAAGCACTGGGTTTGCAGAAATCCCCCATAAATACAGTGCCACTTGACTGTAGCTTGTTCGTTCTATATAGAAAATGGGTAGGCATATATAGAATCAAGTAAAAACCAACAATCGATGGAGAGCATTATAGAAAATGGCAACGGCAAGGCCGGCCACGGAGAAGAAACAAGGAAACTACAGTACACCGGCGGCTCGTCGTACATTGTCTCGCTTCCTAAAAAGTGGATACAGGAGCTTGGCCTCAAACAGGGCGACCACGTTACCATATTGAGACAGGGCAACTCTACATTGCAGATTGCCCCGGCGTCAAAGCGCGTCACAAAAGAGCAGAGGGACGCCACGATAGAAGTCACAAAGGACAACAACCCCTACTTTATCGCAAGAAAGCTCATCGCGCTCTACTTTCTTGGCTATAACGTCATACACATAGTCCCAAAGGACGGCAGGCTGCAGGTGGAGCAGCGCGATGTCATCAAGAACATCGCCCGGCGAATACTCATGGGGACCGAGATAATAGCAGACTCGGCTGCGGGCATTACGCTCCAAGTGCTAATCAACTTGCTTGACCTGTCAGTGGACGCCGCGTTCAAGCGGATGCTCTTGATTGCCAAGTCAATGTACCGCGACGTGATGATGGCGCTCCGTGAAAACAACGCCGAGCTTGCAGAGGAGGTTGTAAAATCTGACGATGAAGTTGACAGGTTCAGCTTTTACATAGTCAGGCAGCTAAAGATAGCCATCAAGAACGAGCACCTTCTCAAGGAAATCGGCCTTGAAGAGCCGCGCAACTGCCTTGGCTACAGGCTGATTGCCAAGTCGGTCGAGCGCGTCGCCGACCACGCGGCCATAATCGCCAAGGACATCATAGATATGCGCCAGCCGGCAAACAAGGAAGTCATCGAGAAGATAGACGAGATGTGCAGTTTTGCGCTGGAGGTCCTCGACGACGCGTGCCTGTCGATGTTCAAGCGCGACTACGAAGCCGCTGACAGGGCGATTGAAAAGGCGCGCAGAGTCGACGAGATGGAAAGAGCGATAATAAAGTCGATCTCAAAACCAAAAGACGCAAGCGAGATATACAGGGTAAGACTCATCACCGAGAACGTCCGGCGCGTGTCAGAGTGCGCAAGCGACATTGCGGAAATCGTGCTCAATATGACGGTGCAGCAGACCATCAGGAAAGGTTAATTTCGCCCGCCTGCATCTAGCCGGGTGGTAATGTCCTACTGCGAGCTGTGCGGCAGGCCCGCCGCTGAGAGGAAGATGGTCATAGTCGACGGTACCGTTTTCAAGGTTTGCATGTCGTGTTCAAAGCACGGCAAGCCATACATACCCGCGCAGGTGCCATCAGCGGCGAAAAAGAAAAAGGCCGCTTCCACTTCTGCCCCGAGGCAGGCAAAAATCGGCATGGCAGACGACCTCGTGCTCGACCCCGAGTTTCCGAGACTCATCAGGGAGGCTAGGATGAAAAAGGGCATCACGCACGAGCAGCTTGGAATGCAGATGAACGAAAAGGCCAACCTCCTCAGGAGGTTCGAGACGGGTGCGCTCAAGCCGGACGAGATCTTTGCAAAGAAATTGGAGCGCCACCTTGGAATCAAATTATACACAAGCGCTTCGGCGGCAGATAAAGAAGAAAAGTGAAAGGTGTTGGTGGCCGCCGCGTACAGGACTGCAATACTGATAACATACCCTTACGACGAGGCCATAAGTGAGGCCATATCGCTTGCAGACGCCGCCGGCTACAAGGTTGAAAAAATCGTGACGCAAAAGCATATTACGAAATCGCGCTATGGCATCGGCCGGGGAAAAGCGGAAGAAGTGAAAGCGATTGCCGAAGAAATCCAGCCCGAAGTGATAGTGTTTGACGAGGTACTCAAGCCGAGCCAGACCTACAACCTTGCAAGCGTGTGCAAAAAAGAAGTCATCGACAGAGAGCGCCTGATACTGGAGATATTCGAGCGCAGGGCAAGCACCACGGAATCAAAGACGCAGATAAAGCTGGCGCAATTGCGCTACGACATGACCCGTGCGAGGGAAGCGGTGCGGCTTGCGAGGGCCGGCGAGCAGCCGGGGTTTTACGGACTTGGCAAGTACGAGGCCGACGCGTACCTGCTCGACATAAAAAACCGCGCCCAGGCGCTCAAGAAAAAGCTGGAAAAAGAGGTTACAAAGAGGCAGCTGCACAGGAACCAGCGCGCAAAAGCGGGGCTGATGTCCGTCTCGCTTGCCGGCTACACGTCTGCTGGCAAGACCACGCTCTTTAACGCGCTCACAGGAGAGGACAAGAGCACGGCGTCAAGCGTATTTACCACGCTTTCCACATTTACACGGGCAATCGACCTTGGCGGCGACAAGGTGTTATTGCTGGACACCGTCGGCTTTATCAGCAAGCTGCCGGCGTACATGATTGACGCGTTCAAGTCCACCCTCGAAGAGCTGTCGTACGCAAGCCTCGTGCTTCTTGTCATAGACATTAGCGAGCCGGTCCTAGAGATAAGGCGCAAGCTTGCCAGCTCGCTTGAAGTGATAAGGGAGTTTGAGGTGCCCGAGACAAGGATTGTTTATGTCTTGAACAAGGTGGACAAGACTACGGTGGAGGACGCCTTTGAAAAAGCCGGCCAGCTCGGCCTGCTTGCTTCGCGGCGCGTGCTCCCGGTTTCTGCAAAGACAGGATACAACATGGATCAGTTGAAAAGTCTGGCAAGGTCCTTGCTTTTTGAAACAGAGGAGGAAGAGGAAGTGGTGCAAGATGAAAAGGGTGGCAGTGCTCAGGATAGGGCATAGGCTGGTGCGCGACGACCGCGTTACTACGCACGCGGCCCTCGTGTCCCGGGCGTTTGGCGCCGAAAAGATCTACATGACAGGCATCGACCAGTCGGTGAAGGATACTGTTAATGCGGTGGGCAAGCGCTGGGGTGGGAATTTCGAGGTGGAAATCGTGGACAGCTGGAGGGAAGTGGCGCGGGGCTGGAAGAAATCCGGCGGCAAGATAGCGCACCTGACGATGTATGGCATCAACATCGACGACGCCATTGAAAACGTGCGCAAGGAGGAGAAACTCTTGGTGATAATCGGCGCGGAAAAAGTGCCGAGGGAGGCGTACGAGCTTGCGGATTATAACATTGCAGTTGGGAACCAGCCGCACTCAGAGATTGCAGCGCTTGCGATATTCCTCGACAGGGTGTTTTCCGGAAAGCAACTGAAAAAAGATGTTGCCGGCGGCCAGCTGAGGATAGTGCCATCGGAAAAGGGCAAGCAGGTGGAAAAGATTTAATCGCTCCCCGGTCCCACCTGTGCCAGTGATGACACTAACCTGCGCCGATCGCCCATTCAGCGAGATGAGGAAATGCACCTCGACTGACACACTCTAGTGTGTACCTTGGTGCACATCACTTTTTCTTCTTCTTTTTGACGACAACCGCACTCAGTGCTGCCAAGAGGGGTACGACCCCTGTACAGCATCGTATCGCTCCTTCCAGTCCGGCAATTTCTTCTCTCCTTTGAGGTGTGCGGCAAGCCGGTCCAAAAACGCGTGCATACCGGGAGCAAATCCTAGGCCAGTCGCCTTTGTCAGCCGGCTGTGAGTCACGGTGAGAAGAGTAGCACCGGTGGCATCCTGCACCAGCTCCCACCTGATTACAGATTCTGCTTCGCCGTTTGGAAGATGCGGGTGAGAAGCGATGCGCCATTCGTGTTCAAAGACGCGTGGCGGGTCCCAGACCAGAATGCGGCCGGTTGTATGGAACCCTGCCGGCGCGGTGACAAAATCTATTGTCCCGCCGGGGCGCGCGTCGATGCTTGCCTTGGTATTGAACCAGGCGGCGAGCTCTTTTGGGTCCGTTATAGCCTTCCACACAGTTTCAGGCGGGTACGGGAGGTACCGCTCGTACCGGAGGGTAGCATAGCCGCCTTCAATAATGACATTGCCGGTCTTGTTGTTGTTCGCGTCATCATTTGGTTTTCGGTTCATTTTTCTCCTCATTCCTTTTTTTCTTGGACAGGTACTCTTCCAGCGCGTCAAGGCGCTTTGGCCAAAACACCTCGTACTTGGAGATCCAGGCGTCCAGTTCGGACAATGGCTTTGGCTGGAGGGCGTAGATCCTCTGCTGGGCGTGGACCCGCACGCTGACAAGTCCCGCGTCCCTGAGCACCCTCAGGTGTTTTGACACGGCTGGCTGGCTGATCGCTGGAAACGCATTGACAAGGTCGCCGGCCGTCCGCTCGCGTTCAAAGAGCAGATCCAGCATCGCTCTCCGGGTCGGGTCGGCCACGGCCGAGAACGTATCCATGCTTGCTTGATAGCAATCCAGTAATATAACATTTTGGTTATATACCATATCGATAACCCTGCTACTGCTGTCTGTAGCGCGCCGCAAAGGTATCCGGCTCGCTTGACTGGAGGTCGCCGGCAAACTGGTCCCTTAACAGCCTGCCGTACACCACGAGGTCGCGGGACATCATCTCTAGGCGCCTTGACAGCTCGGCGTTTGTTATCTGGCCGTCTGCAAAGTCCAAGTCGCCGTTTATTGAAAACCCATAAGGCAAGCTCCAGCCGTAGCACTGGCGCACAGCCGTGCGCATCTGGTCCATCGCAGTCAGCCCTTTTTCGTGCGACGCGACGACATAGCCAAACACTTTGCCTCCAAATTCTTTGTAAAAGTGGTCGAGAAAGTTCTTTAACGTGCCGGAAACCGAACCGTGGTAATCAGGCGACGCAAGTATGAACGCGTCAGCCCAAGCGACGGCCTTGGCCGCCTCTTCCACCGGTCCTGACGCCAGCGTGCCAGGGTCGCGTCCTTCTTTGGTCAACATTCCGTCAAACAGTGGCAATACCGTTTTGCCAAGTTCAAGCATACGCACCTGCGCGCCGCGCTTTTTGGCAAGCTCTAGCGCCATTTCCAGCGCCTTGGTGCTGTACGAGCCAGAGCGCATGCTGCCGGCCACGCCGAGGACGTTAATTGTGGGTTGCATGTTTTCCCCTGTCTCCATGCCCTTTGTATAACCATTTGGTTATATAAGGCTATGCAAAAGACAAGAGTTGGAAAATTGATGCTTGCTTATTTACTGCGTCATGAGGGCGGCTATCGCCTTTGCGGCTTCAGAGCTTCCAAACAGCAGTTCCACCGCTTTTTCCTTCTTTTTGCCCGGGTTAAGCTCTATTATGTGGAGCCGGCCGTCTATCAGGAATTCAAGGTGTAGCGACTTTCTTGCGACGCTTGCGTTCCTTATCCCAAAGCGCCTGCCTGCGAGGCTGTTTGGGCTCTCCGGGTCTAACATAGTCAGCCGGCCCACCGCTTCCACGAATTTATCCAAGAGCGCAAACATCGGCTCGGGTTTTTCCTTTTCGTTGTTCCCAGCAACCCCCCATTTCACCTTGCTTTCTGACATGGATGCAAGGCTGTCAAACGTCTTGACGAATTCGCCAAAGACAGACTCCATCGTCACGTCTATTACGTGGTCCTTGGTCCGGACAAACTGCGACGTCACCTTCTGGTCCGTGAACTGGATCCCGCGGTATTTCACGTACAGCAGCGGCTGGCCGTACTTCACCACGTTTGCCTCGCAACCTTCCATCTGCGACACCATCTTTTGGAAATACGTCTTTGAGGAAGTGTTGCGCGCAGTTGAATTCATCTTTGACATTATCATCAGCTTCACGAGGTCGCGCACAAAGTCGTCCGCGTACCTTGGATAGTCTGCAAAATCGTACCGGACCTCCTCGACGACCAAGTTATCAGCAGGTATGGCCGGGCATCACCATTTAATTTTTCGTGCCAATATCGGGCCAGCTTGACCCCTCCATACCGCCCGGTAGTTAAGTAAAATAGACGTCTGGTGGCGCTTGCTTTCAATTTGGAGGAAAAGGAGCCGTTTGCGTTCCAGCCCGGTGCCGGCCACCTAGCGGACAGCAACATCGCGCGTTTCATGAAAAAGCACGGCATCTCCGACTACAAAGAGCTCGTAGAGAAGGCAAACGGCGACATTTCGTGGTACTGGGACGCAGTCAATGACGACCTCGGCCTGGAATGGTTCCAGAAATACGACAAGGTCTATGATTCTTCTGCCGCTGGCGTTCCGTGGACAAAGTGGTTCTTGGGCGGCAGGTGCAACATCGTCGCAAACGCGATAGACAGGCATGCCAAGAAAAACCCGGACAAAATCGCGTACATATTTGCCAATGAAAATAGTGCAAGGAAAATAACATACGGCGAGCTGGACATGGAAGTGGGCAGGCTTGCTTCGGCCCTTCTGGACGCCGGCGTGAAAAAGGGCGACATCGTGGGAATCTACCTTCCCATGATACCCGAGGCGTTCTTTGCCATTTTTGCCTGCTCCAAGATTGGCGCAGTGCACACGACAGTGTTTTCCGGGTTTTCGGCGCCGGCGCTGCGCTCCCGGCTCGTTGATTCCGGCGCCCGGCTCTTGGTAACGGCAGACAACGCAAGGAGACGGGGCAGGGACATCGACCTTAAGGCGCAGTGGTCGCAGGCAATAGAAGGAACGAGAGTTGAAAAGGTGGTGACGGTCGGAGGCAAAAACACAGGAAACAACATTGTCAATTACAGCGATTTTGTAAACGGCAAGAAACAGGCCAGGACGGAGGTCATGGATTCTGAAGACTCGCTTTTCATACTCTACACTTCTGGTACTACCGGCCTTCCCAAGGGCACGCTACAGGTGCACGGCGGCTTTATGGCAGTCGCCGCGCAGCAGGCCGCGTACCTCATCGACCTGAAACCGGACGACGTCCTGTTCTGGTACGCGGACATTGGCTGGATAACGGGGCAGGTGTGGGTTGTGTACGGGAGCCCGATTGTGGGTGCCACCGCGCTCGTGTACGAAGAGGCGCTTGACCACCCCTCGCCGGACGCCTGGTGCAGGCTCGTGCAAGACCACAAGGTAAGCATCTTTGGCGCGGCGCCGACTGCCATACGGCTGTTCATGAAGAGCAACGTCGACACCAAAAGCTATGACCTTTCATCGCTCCGCATACTTGCGAGCACCGGCGAGCCGATAAACAAGGAAGCCTGGAACTGGTACTTTGAAAAGGTGGGTGCAAAAAGGTGCCCCGTCATCAACCTCTCTGGAGGCACGGAGGTGGGTGGCGCCATACTGAGCGCACTCCCGGTGATGCCCCTGCGCCCGTGCACGGTCGGCTGCCCCATACCGGGATTCGACGCCGGCGTGCTTGACGAAGAGGGCAGGACGGCAAAGGAGGGCGTGCTCGTGATAAAAAAGCCATGGCCCTCGATGAGCAGGGGGATACTGAACGACCCTGCAAGGTTCATCGAGACCTACTTTTCAAGATACAGGGGCGTCTGGTACCACGGCGACGTCGTGTCGGTTGACAGCGACGGGCTGTGGTACATGCGCGGGAGGGCCGACGACGTCATCAAGGTGGCCGGCCACAGGATAGGGACTGCTGAGGTGGAGGCCGCGGCATCTTCGCACCCGGCGGTGGCAGAGGCGGTGGCAGTTGGAAAACCAGACGACCTCAAGGGCGAGACCATAGTGGTCTGCGCGGTGGTAAAGGACGGATACGCCCACGACGAGAAGCTGAAAGCAGAGATAGCGAAAAAGGTCGAGGAGGCGATAGGCAGGTTCGCAAGGCCACAAGAGGTGAGGCTCGTGCCAGAGCTCCCAAAGACCAGGACCGGCAAGCTTGTGAGGAGGCTGGTGAGGGCAAAGGTGGCCGGCGAGGACATGTCGGGGCAGGACGTCTCTACCGTGGAAAACCCACACTGTCTCGACCTGATCTAGCCAGCCAGATGGCCAGCAACCTTTATCCTACCGCCTCTTGCTAGCAGGGGTCATGCAGGAAGAGACCAGAAAAAAGTTCGAGCTCGCAGGAAGCAGGGCGCACTATGCCCCATCGCTTGTTTTCACTATAAGCCACATGAGGCTGGAAATAGAGCCGGACCTGGACGCGCGCACCATCTCGTGCAGGCAAGAGCTGGAAGTTGCCGCCGTGCAGGACGTTGATGCGACGATAGAGCTGGACGCTTGCGAATTGGAAATAAAATCTGTCCTTTTTGACAGCAAAAAAGCCTCTTTTCGCATAATCGACGACAAGCTTGCGATAAAACTACCAAAGCCCTTCAAGGAAGGCGAGCGAGCGCAAATCACGATTTCATACTCTGCAAAGCCGAGGAAGGGCTTTTACTTTGTCGCGCCAGACGAGCACTACCCGTACAAGCGCATCGAGGCGTGGACGCAGGGCGAGACCGTCGAGGCAAGCCACTGGTTTCCGTGCATCGACCACCCGCAGGTAAAGTTCTCAAGCGAAACAATAATCACAGTGCCGGAAGATTTTACGGCAATATCTAACGGCCGGCTCGACAAGGCAGAGAAGGGCGGCAAAAAGAAATGGAAGTACCACTGGGTTGAAAGCAACCCGCATCCTGCGTACCTCACGTCGGTTGTGGTGGGCAAGTACGTCGAGATAAACGAGGGCAGCCTCTACTACTACGTCCCGACAGAGCTTGCGCACGACGCCAAGAGGTCGTTTGACAGGACGGGCGACATGGTGCAGTTCTTTGAGGAATACCTCGGCACGAAATACCCGTACGAAAAGTACTCGCAGGTGTGCGTGCAGGATTTCGTTTATGGGGGCATGGAAAATTCCAGCTGCACCACCCTGACTCAGGACACGCTGCACGACAAAAAGGCCCATGTAGACTTTTCAAGCGACTACCTCGTTTCGCACGAGCTTGCGCACCAGTGGTTCGGCGACCTTGTGACGTGCAGGGACTGGCAGCACATCTGGCTCAACGAGGGGTTTGCGACCTACTGCGAGGCGCTGTACTGGGAGGCAAGCAGGGGCACTGACGAGTTCCACTATTACGTGATGCAGACTGCGGACGACTATTTCGACGAGGCAGCCAGCAGGTACGTGCGCCCCATCGTCACAAAAACGTACAAGCACCCCGATGACCTCTTCGACAGGCACACGTACGAAAAGGGCGGGAGCGTGCTCCACATGCTGCGCCACTTTGTTGGCGACAAATATTTCCGCCGCTCGCTAAAGACGTATCTGCACAGGTTCGCAAATGGCACAGCAGAGACCGACGACCTGAGAAAGGTGTTCGAGCTTGAAACGGGCAAGAGCCTGCAGCAGTTCTTTGACCAGTGGGTGTTCCGCGAGGGCCATCCGGACCTAAAGGTCGAGTTTTCGCAGGACAAGAAAACCGCCAGGATAAGGGTTGAGCAGGCGCAAGAGAAGCCGTTCTCCTTTGCGCTTGAGGTAAAGCTGGCTTTTGAAAGGGGAGCCAAAAAGACATACACGTTTGACGTCACGGACAAGGAAAGCACTTTTCAGATCCCGATAGAAAGGGAGGTGGAATGGTTCTCTGTTGACCCCGAGTTCAAGGTGCTGAAAACCATTTCAGTCAAGGCGCCAAAGGAGATGCTCGTAAAGCAATTGCAGAACGGCCAGACCGTAGTCGAGAGGGTCGAGGCCGCCCGCGCACTAAAGGCGCATTCCGCAGACTCTGTCGTCGACGCGCTGCAAAAAGCAATAATGAGCGACTTTTGGGGAGTAGCGGCAGAAGCGGCAAAGACGCTGGGCACAATCAGGACCGACCGCGCATACAGGGCGCTTGAAAAATGCCTGAAGGTGAGGCATCCAAAGGCAAGGCGCGCAGTTGTAAAGGCACTTGGCGATTTCAGGCGCCACGAGACAGTTGCGATGCTAAAGCCGTACCTGCACGAGGAGAGCTACTTTGTTGAGTCGGAAGCTGTGACTGCGATGGGCAGGACAAAGAGTGCCGACGCCGTTCCAATGCTGAAAAAGGCCGCCGAAACGACGTCGTTTCAGAACATCGTGGCGCAGGGCGCTATCTCCGGCCTCAAGGAGTTCCCTGATGACAAAGATATCGCAAGCCTGCTGGTGAAAAAAAGCAAACTAGGCAACCACCACCGCGTCAGGGAGGCCGCCACGTTTGCGCTTGCCAAGTTCGTAGACAACAATGCTGTTGTCGACCAGCTGAGGCTCTTGCTTTCCGACAGCTGGTTCAGAGTCAGGATAAACGCTTGCAGGGCTTTTGCCGACGCCGAGTACGTCAAGGCGATACCCGACCTTGCAAGGGTTGCCGAGACAGACCTTGACCACAGGGTGAGGCGCGTGGCGGAGGAGTGCATCAACCTGATAAAGGACGCGGCGAAAAAGCCAAAGGAGGTTGCTCAGATGCGCGAGGAGCTTGACAGGATGAAGGCAAAGAGCCTGGAGACGATGCAGAGGATAGACAGGCTGGAGAGGGGCCTGCGCTAGCCCTCTTTCTCTTCCTTTACAAAGTCTGCAATCATCCTGTTGAACAGCCGCGGTCTGTCGACGTGTGGGCGGTGGCCGCAGCCTTCCAAAAGCACGACGCGGCTTTTCTTCATCTTCACAAGCGGCTCGACGTATTTTGCAGGGATCATGGTGTCGTCCTTGCCCCACAGCACCAAGAGGGGCGCCGCGATTTTTGACAGCCGGCCAGCGGTAAGGCGCGGGGCTCTTGCGCTCCCCGCAAGAGCAGACAGGAACGCCTCCTTTGCCCCGGGCATGGCAATTTTTTCATAGGCGGCCCGGGCGTACGCGTCGCTCACGGGCTTGTTGTCGACCGCATAGAGCGCCTTTTTCGCCTCTTCCATAGACTTGGCCTCCAGCACCTTCATGTAGCGCCAGAGCGCCGGCGACCCTTTGAACGATTTTGGGAGCACGCCGGATGGGCTTACCAGAATAAGCCTTGAAACGACGCCGGGATGTGCCAGAGCAAGCTCGCAGGCGACGTGGCCGCCAAGCGACGAGCCTACGACCGCAAGTGGCGCGAGGCCAAGGGCCTGTACAAATTTTGCGACAAAATCAGAGTAGAACTTTATCGTGTAGTTCATTTTCGGCTTGTCGCTATAGCCAAAGCCGGGCAGGTCAAGCGCTATCACTCGAAGATCCTTCTTCGCAAGCTCGCCGATGTTGTTTGTCCAGCTCTCGATTGCTCCGCCTAGGCCGTGCACTAGAAGCAATGGCAGGCCGCTGCCGCCAGAATCGACGTAGCGGACGCGCAGCCCGTCAACGTCCAGAAATGTAAAGTCCAATGGCATGTCTGCAAGGATTACTGCGTAAATTCCTTGCGGTAAAGCAGGAACAGCTCCGAGTCCTCTTCTTTTTTGAAGCTCTTGAGCATTGACGTGATGCTCTTGCTGTCGTAGCATACCACGTGCATGTGCTCGTACGTGCCATCATTGTACATGTTGGCGGCAAACGCAATGAGATCCCGCAGAGATTTTTTCGATGCCGAGTCTAGGTACACTATTTGCAAAACATCGTTCCTCTTCCAGTAGCCCCTAGCGTTGATTACTGCGACGCCGTCAACATCGCCCGTGACTGCGACGCTCTTTTCCTTGATTAGCTCCCGCAATGCCTTTTTGTCAAGTGGATACCAGTGCCAGCCCCTGACGTACGTGCCGGCAGACAGCCTGTATATCTGCGATTTTTGCAGGTACTCCCATATTCTGCCAAGGTCCGCAAGGGTGGCAAGCCTCGCCCCAGTTTTTTGCAGGCCAAACTCTTGGTCGGTGCTGTAATAGACCCACATTGAAACTGCCAAAAAGCCGTTTTTCTCCATCATGCGCTGCGACGGCGCGTTCTCGCTAGAGACTATAGCAGATGCCTGCCTTGCCCCATGCCTGCCCGCGTAGGCAAGCATCCTTTCCAAGAGCTCTGTGGCAATTCTGGACCTTCTGTATTCAGGGCGAACTCTGACTCCTTCAAGCCACGCCGACCTTCTTCCAGGGCAGATTGCGACGTGCGACATGCCTATTTTCTTGTCGCCGTCCTCTACTACGAACAGCCTCCCGTTCTTGTCTGAAAACCAATAGTCCCACACCTGGTCGATATAGTCGCCCCAGCTGAACGTGTCGGTGCAAAAGCTCAGGATCTCCTCCTTGTCAGAGCTCTTTGCCCGCCGTATCTTCATGCCGCCTGCTCCATCTCTTGGATAATCGTCGCGACAAATTGCTTCACTTCTGCTATCCAGTCCAGCGCAAGGGAAAGCGACTCGGTCTCATGGAAAATAGTCACCACGTACGAGTTTTCCTTGAATTGGCTCACGCGGATGTCGCTCCACGACCTGTGCGACAACTCGCTCCCTGTTTTCGTCACTATTTGCAGCGCGCCCATCGGGTTCTTGTGGGCGACGTACCTGCCGGCAAGCGACGGCACGCCTTCGATGCTGGACAGTTTTGCGAGCATGTGCTCCCTGCCGCCGTCCACTATGGCGTGCGAAACTACGCGCACGGCGTAAACGTCTTTTTCAATGTCTATTTTCAGGTGCTCTTGCAATTGAGCTGCGGCAAAATTCAGGCACGCAAGAGTCTCTGCGTCCGGCTCTTTGAGCGTGTTTGGGTAGCTCATCACCTGCAGGATACGGAACGGAAGCACGTTTGACTGCACCGGCGCAATCCTGAATCCCTCGCGGTAAAAAGACATCGTCCCTTGCATCGGATGCGTGCCATAGTCGTCCGCGACGGGCTTGGCCTCAAAGCCCTGCGCGCCTGAAAACACCGTACCCAAAAGCTCGCTGTCAAGCGCCGGCCTGCGGAAATACAGCTGCACGTTGAACTGGGTGATGTGGACGTTGTCCATTCACTGCCATCTTCTTTTACTTGCTGCTACTACTACTGCTACTGACTGCCTTGGCCGACGATTCGGGGTCCTGCGGGATGACGTTGAGCCACGGCCTCAGTTTTTCATGGTCAATCTTGACAAGCTCCACCCCCGCGTCGCGCAAAAGCTGCGTCCCGTCCTCGGGGTAATCTGCAAGCACCACTATCCTCTTGATGCCGACACTTATAGCCATCTTGCTGCACTCTATGCACGGCGCAAAAGTGGAATACATGGTAGCGCCCCGGGTGCTGCCGGCATTTCCAAACATGGCGCACTGCATTATCGCGTTTGCCTCGGCGTGCGTGCACAGGCACCGGTCAAGGCTCTCGCCGGACTTGACCTCACCCCTCACCCGGGCAAGGCACCGGGGGCAGCCGCCCTCAAAGCAGTTCCTTATTCCCGGAGGGGTGCCGTTGTAGCCCGTCGCTATCTGCCTGTTCTCCTTGACAATGACTGCGCCGATATGGCGCGTCAGGCAGTTTGAACGGAGCTTGGCTATCTCGGCCTGCAGCATGAAATAGGTGTCCCAGTCGGGCCTTTGCATCAGGGGCTAGTTGGCAGGATTGCTATAAAAGCTGTTGCTGTTTACGTTTCTTTTTTCCTGCCGTCTTCTTTTTTGGCAGGTTTGATATTATCGCGTCGCATTCCTGCGCAAGGTCCATCGCCCTTGCCATGTCGCCCTTTTTCGCGCCACGCAGCTCCAGTGTATCGTCGAGAACACGGTGAGAGTTTACGTTGCGCAGCCTGTTGAACTCGTTCAACACCGCATAGTCCTCGTCTGAAAGGTGCCGGCCCGAATGCAGCGCGTCGATGATGTGCTTGAACTTGCGGTGCACCATTACATCGCCGTGCCTGTAAAAGTTGTTGAGTCTCTGCTCAAGGTACTCATGCGCCAAGAGTATCGCTTCAAGCTGCAACCCTTGGTCAAAGACCTGCTTGCAGTGCGCTAGAACGTCGTCTATCAGAATCCTGTGCCCTTCGTCGGCGTCCTGGTACGGCATATATGTACAGGGCAGCTGCCGATGCGTTGCCTTATAACATTACCTAGAGGATTTTCTCCTCAGACGCAGGCGCATCTCGTCGTCCAGCACCTTGGAGCTCACGAGCCATGCGACAAATGCGACTCCGGCGATGCCGGCGATTTCATAAGGCTCCATTTTACCGGACCCTTGCCGCTGCTGCCGCCTGCAAGGCAGGCGCGTCGCGCTTTGCTATCCTCCAAGCAGCTTCCATTGCCGCGAGTGTCGCAACAAAGCCCATTGCCACGTATCCGATTGCTTCGATCATTTCGATCACGACGTTATATCGGAAGGATTAGAGATTAACGGTGCTCATAGCGCGCCCGTACGGTTCAGCGGGGCTTGATAATAATCAAAAGCGCGTTGAATAATCAGCTTGTGCAAACCGTATCAGCGGCGCTTTTGAGTAGTAGCTACTGCTTATGATAGCGCAAAAGGGCGTATTATCAATAGTAAAATCACCTTCCAGACAACTGCAGGTAACGACTCACATGAACATGGGAAGTGGTCAGTTACGGCATTTCCACCAAGTCCCATTTCCCATGTTCTTTTAGAAGAATAATATAGTTGCGAACGGCTCAGAGCTAGAAAGCCATCATCATTACCGTTCTGCAGTAACAGTGCCTGTATTTCCTGCACGCTCACTGATAAACGTTAAGAACCATGCGCGGCAAAGGTGTTTGATTGAAAAACGGACAGGTTGCCAGGGCGCTGCGCGACATCGGCTTTCTGACGGAAGTGGAGGATTCAGAGAACGCTCAGTTCAAGTCGCGCGCCTACTACAGGGCGGCAGACGCCATCGAGGCGCTGGAGCAAGACGTTTCTGGAATCTATGAAAAGGGCGGCATCAATGCATTATTGGAACTTCCGGGCATCGGAAAGGCAATCGCTGCAAAAATTGAAGAATACCTAAAGGCCGGCAGGATAAAGCACCTTGACGAGCTGAAAGAAAAAATCCCGATAGATATCAGCCAGATTGGCGCCATAGAGGGCATCGGTCCAAAGACGCTCAAGGCTATCTATCAAAAGCTAAAGGTGACTGACCTGAAAGGTCTTGAAAAAGCCGCGCTTGAAGGCCAGCTGAAAACCGTGCCGGGAATCACGGCAAGAAAAGAGCAGGACATCCTGAAGAAAATAGAGTTTGCAAAAAAGAGCGGAGGAAGGAGCGTGATAGGCGAGGTGTGGCCACTTGCCAAGAAGATAGAGGCGCGCCTGAAGGGACTTGAGGGAGTAAAGCACGCGGCCCTTGCAGGCTCGGCGCGCAGGATGAAAGAGACCATAGGCGATCTAGACTATATCGTGTGCGCGTCAGAGCCGGAAAAAGTCATGGACTTTTTCGTGAAAATGCCCGAAGTCGAGGAGGTAAAGAGCAGGGGTCCGGCCAAGGCGTTTGTGAGGCTGCAGGGCGGAATTGACTGCGACCTTTTGGCTGTTCCTGAGGAGAGCTGGGGCTCTGCTCTTTTGTATTTCACCGGGAGCAAGGAGCACAACGTGGAGCTTCGCAGGATAGCGATTGCCAGGGAACTGCGCCTCAACGAGTGGGGCATTTTTGCTGATGAAAGCAAGAGAGTGGCCGGCGCAAGCGAGGAGGATGTGTACAGAGCCCTCGGGCTTGCGTGGGTGGCGCCAGAGATGAGGGAAAACACCGGCGAAATAGAGCTTGCCATAAAAGGCAGGCTTCCGAGTCTGATAGAATACGGCAGTTTAAGGGGCGACCTGCAGGTGCACAGCGACAACAGCGACGGTACTGCGACCATTGAAGAGATGGCCCTTGCAGCAAAAGAGTTTGGCCTCGACTATATCGCCATCACCGACCACACAAAGAGCCTTGCGATGGCCGGCGGCCTCGACGGGCAGGAGCTTTTGGACCAGGCGCAGAAAATATCAGAGATAAACGACAGGCTAAAAGGCGTCAGGGTGCTTGCGTCTGCCGAGGTCAACATCGGCAAGGACGGGTCGCTTGACATAGAAAACAACGTGCTCGACAAGCTGGACATCGTGGGCGCCGCCATACACTCCCACTTTGGTTTGTCAATAGAGGAGCAGACCGCCCGTCTAATAAGCGCCGCAAAAAACCCAAGCGTGGACATTATCTTCCACCCGACTGGCCGGCTCATCAACAGGCGCGAAGGATACCCAGTCGACATCGCCCGGCTGACGGACGTGGCAAAGGACACAGACACGGCGCTGGAGATAGACGCGCACTACAACCGCCTCGACCTCAGGGACGAGTACGTCAGGACGGCTGTCAAAAAGGGAGTCAAGATTACGATAGACTCTGACGCACACCACCCCCTCCATTACGCGTTCTTGCAGTTTGGGATAGGGCAGGCCCGGCGCGGGTGGGCTACCGCCGCGGACGTCCTCAATACCCTGCCGGCCGACAGGCTCCTTGCGGCGCTCAAGTAAACGATATATCAGGAGTTTAGGTAGGTAAGCTGTGCGCTCTACTCTGGAAAAGGACGACAGGCGGACGAGAAAGATATTTCTGGGCGTCTTTTACGTCTGCGCCACCGCTATGGCGCTTATAACGTTCTACGCCATGTACGTCAGCCTTGACGAGTACCAGAGGACAGGCAAGGTCATAATCGGCAAGGTGCTCGTCGACACCGAGTGGCCGGTCCCCGGCGTCGCCAAGCTGGTGACGTACCTCATGATAGTTTCCGTG